>NZ_CAADGZ010000012.1:0-51583 GCF_900696675.1 uncultured Candidatus Kuenenia sp.
ACAGGCCGCTCCTACGGAGCTATTTACCTGTTGAATTTTATTGCGCTACAAACAGACCGCCCCTAAAGGGGCTACATTGTTTTTTATGTCCCCTTGGATTTTTCAAATAACTAAGGTGTTAAGAATTATTTTATTAAAAACAACCCCCTTTTTCCCCCTTTATTAAGGGGGACTTTTGCGGCCGTTTGCTTAACTTAATGACATTGGTTTGCAACCTGAACCTATGAGTTTATGCGTATAATGGGGCCATGTACTGCGGTAAAATTCCAATGCCCAAATCACAAAATCCCTGTTTGGAATCTGGAATTTATTTGTCATTTGTTCTGCTAATAGAAGGCTGGATTGAAAGTATAAAACGTTTGGTTCAGGTTACAAACCTGAACCCGCGAATGTAGTTTCCATTGCCATTACGTTCCCAAACAGATACTTCACTATGTTCAGTACAAGGTTTGAGAACGAGTTGTGCTTCGGTAGTTTAATAGATTACGCTGAATAGTTACGAAATTTCACAATATCATTTGGACATATTGAACACGAAAAACACGACGCAAAGAAGTTTGAACAGTTGCAGGAACGATATAGCCGAAATAAAGCTACGTGCAGAAAGGCGGATCGGGGAGTTTTCCAAGGAATTGCCGAAAAATGAATACCATGAGGGTAGCAATCAACATAAGAAAGTGGTGGCTTCACACGATGTAGAGCCACCAAAAACAAAAACATCCATCCTGAAAGAAGCGGGCATAACTCACCTTGAACGGTTTTAATGACTGTGTTTCTTTTTACGTTCCTGATAATACGCAATGCCAAAGCCGATAAGTAAAACAGCAAGAACAAGTATAAAAAACAAACTTAGGGAATCCATAGTTTTATTCCTTTCTGGTAAACCAATAACCTACACCAAAGAAAGCAGTGGAAAGCATAACACCAAGTATTATATGGGTTAGGTTAAGACCTTTTGGCAATATGATACCGCCGATAATAATGCCGGTATAAGTAAGCTTAACTAAATCAAACAAAAGTTTTGATATATTTTCTCTTTGCTTATCATTCACGAATTCATACTAACAATTAGAACAAATCACGTCAATGCAAAATAAAGCAGATAAGAACACATAAGAAAATGGAATTGACAATAGTTTGAAAGTACGGTAATCGTACGCAAATACTGGCGTTGACGGACGCCATAGAGAATATGCCTGATAAAACAGGCAACCAAAGGCGAACGGCATTTTTGTACCGTCATACAGGGATGTTTAGTTTGCCTTTTTTATTGAAGGGAGTGGGAAATGAAACAAGTAATTAATGGCAAATTGTATAACACAGAAACGGCAGAACTATTACATGGATAGGGAGCGGGGAAGCTTTCCCTTCCAAATAAAAAAGCTATTCCTACATTGACAGCATACAGTAAAACTTATTCAATCTCTTTATTTTTAAACATCGCTTTCAAACCTTTTAGGAAACACTATCTGGTTCATTTGCATTTATTTTATAAAGCGTGTACATCGTTTTCCTCCTTCTTTATTTTAGCCTAACGTCGCAATGTGCGGATTTTAAAAGTGGAGGCGAAGCCGGATCTTTTAAAATCCCAAACCAGCGCCTTGTTAGCACTCTTACCCGTCGGAGTCATTGGTTCGCCAAGCTCACCTCAGGTGATGGCACAGACGGCTCTTATTTTCCTTTTGTTATTTCATCCGCTATCAATTCTGCTTGTTTCAACACTGTTTCGGTTGCCAGCATTTGCATGTCCGGTGGATAACCATATTGCCTCAATATCCTTTTTACAATCACCTTCAATTTAGCCTTTACACTCTCCTTGATTGTCCAGTCTATTGATGCATTTTCCCTTACCTTTTCAAACAGGACAACGGCCAATTCCCGCAATTTGTCTTTTTTCATTAATTGCCGTGCGCTATCATTATTAGCGATTGCCGTATAGAAGGCATATTCGAAATCCGACATCCCCATTTCCTGAGGTTCTTTATCCATTTCCTTGATTTCTTTACTCAGTTTAATGAGTTCCTCAATTACCTCGGCTGCTGTCAGAATCTTGTTGTGATATTTCCTGATGGAATTCTCAAGCATCTCCATTAATGACTTACCCTGTATCAAATTCTTTTTAACCCGCGCCTTGATTTCATCATTCAGAAGTTTCTTGAGCACCTCAAGGGCAATATTCTTGTGTTCCATGTTTTGAACTTCGACAAGAAAATCCTCGGAAAGAATCGATATATCCGGTTTCTTAATACCCGCCGCGTCAAAAACGTCTATGACCTGCTCCGTAACGAGCGCCTTATCGATGACTTGCCGTATCGCCGTTTCTAAACCCTCACCCCCGCCTCTCCCAAAGGTAGAGGAGCTATCGAATTTCGCCAGCCGGGATTTTACCGCCTGAAAAAACGCGACCTCATCCTTAACGTCCATTGCCTGTTCATGCGGGATTGCAATTGAAAAGGCTTGGGACAGCGCCGTTACTTCATCAACAAACCTCTTTTTCCCGTTATCTAATCCAAGAATGTGGTCTTCAGCGGCAAGAATAAGAGACAGTTTTTTGCCTGTGTCGGCTTCAAAGTATTCCTCATAAGCAAATGAATGAAACATCTGCGAAACGATTTCAAGCTTCTCAAGCATAAGCTGAACAGCTTTTTCCTGCGCAACGGCCGGGTCACCTTTGCCGCCGCTATCCGAGTAGAACGACAAGGCTTTTTTAAGGTCAGCGGCAATACCGAGATAATCAACAATGAGACCGCCGGTCTTATCTTTATACACACG
The DNA here is from genome assembly GCF_900696675.1 of uncultured Candidatus Kuenenia sp. Lineage (NCBI taxonomy): Bacteria > Pseudomonadati > Planctomycetota > Candidatus Brocadiia > Candidatus Brocadiales > Candidatus Brocadiaceae > Candidatus Kuenenia > uncultured Candidatus Kuenenia sp. Next base: position 2,773 of record NZ_CAADGZ010000012.1, read on the forward strand.
ATTTACACGCGCAATTGCCTGCATCAGGTTATGCCCCCTCATCGGCTTATCAATGTAAAGGGTATGCAGACATGGCACATCAAAACCGGTAAGCCACATATCCCGGACGATAACAAGTTTGAGTTCGTCTTCCGGATTTTTCATCCTGTCGGCCAAAGTCCTCCGCTGCTCTTTTGTGGTGTGGTGTTTTGAAATTTCCGGGCCATCGGATGAGGCGGAGGTCATAACCACTTTTATGACACCTTTTCGCAAGTCGTCATTGTGCCACTGTGGCCGTATTTTTATTATTCCAGCATAAAGTTCGGCGGCAATCCGGCGCGACATGGTGACAATCATTGCCTTGCCTTCGAATACTTCCAGCCGTTGTTCGAAATGAGTAACGATATCCTGCGCAACCTGCCGTATCCTGTCTGCGCTCCCGATAAGGGCTTCAAACTGTGTCCATTTCACTTTGGCTTTCTGGGTTTCCGTTAATTCATCCTGTTCTAATTCTTCATCAAGAGATGAAATCAGTTTCCTTCCTTCTTCGCTCAAGGTAATCTTTGCCAGACGGCTTTCGTAGTAAATCCGCACCGTTGCGCCATCGGTCACGGCCTGCAATATATCGTAGACGTCAACGTAATTTCCGAACACCGCGGGGGTGTTGACGTCGGTATTTTCGATCGGCGTACCGGTAAACCCAAGATAGGTAGCATTGGGAAGGGCATCGCGCATGTATTTGGCAAAGCCGTAAACAATCTTCTTGCCGACAATGCTTCCGTTTTTGTCTTTTGCGTCTAAGGTTTTAGCCTTAAAACCATACTGCGTGCGGTGGGCTTCGTCTGCAATAACAATGATGTTCTTTCTGTCTGAAAGCCTTTCGTAAACATTGCCTTCATCGGGTTGGAATTTCTGAATGGTGGTGAAAACAATACCGCCGGAAGCAACCTTCAGGAGTTCTTTCAAATGTTCCCGGTTTTCAGCCTGCACCGGCTCCTGACGCAAGAGTTGTTTTGAAGATGCAAACGTATCAAAAAGCTGGTCGTCCAAATCGTTTCTGTCGGTAATGACCAATATCGTGGGGTTGTCCATTGCAAGGACAATTTTTCCCGTATAAAAAACCATGGAAAGAGATTTACCGCTGCCCTGTGTATGCCAGACAACTCCGCCTTTTCGGTCGCCGATTGGTTGGGATATTACACCCGGTACGCCATAACTTTCAGGCGATTCCACTATGCACCCCTCCCGTCTCTCCGAGCCACCCTCCCCAGGGCGGGGCTTATTCGTCTTCTCAGAGGAATCGGTGTATTTATTCACCTCCTGAGAGTGCTTAGAAATTATATTCCCCTCCTGAGAGGGATTTGAAACAATATTCCCCTCCTGGGAGGGATTTGAAACAATATTCCCCTCCTGGGAGGGGTTAGGGGTGGGTATTCTTCCTACTAAATCATCTTGATGCTCTTTAATCCATCGTACTATAGCATTATAAACATCGCTCAAATTCTTCTTTACATCCAAATCATGAAAGCGCAAGAAACGCACACCCAATGATTCAAGTCTTTCCTGTCTTTTTTTGTCATTCTTATAAACTTCTTCAAAACTATGGCTACTACCGTCGATTTCGATTGCCAGCATCAAATCCTTGCAATAGAAATCAACGATATATTCGTCAATAGGCCGTTGACGGTCAAAATCAAAACCGAGCATTTTCTTTTGCTTTAAATGGTTCCATAGCAAAGTTTCTGAAAGCGTCATATTTTTTCTCAGTTTTCTTGCCAACTCCTTGAGTTTTGGATTATAGGGAAGGATTTTTCTCTTTCCACCCACCCCTGAATCCCCTCCCAGGAGGGGACTTTTTATTGTTTCTCCCGGGAGGGGACTTTTTGTTCTTCCCTCAACACAAAGGAGACTTTTTGTTTTGTCGTTTTCATGGGAGGATCGAGAATCTATATTCCCCACCCTGGAAAGGCCGGAAATTATGTTCCCCTCCTGAGAAGGATCAGAGATTATGTTCCACCCCTGGAAGGGGTCTAAAATTATATTCCCCTCTCGGGAGGGGCTTAAAATTATATTCCCCTCCTGGGAGGGGCAAGGGGTGGGTACATACCCAGCCGCCCTAATCGTTGATTCAACGGCCCTGTTCACCGCATAATACTGATGATACGCTGCAAGTATCTTTACTGTCTGTATAGTGATAATACCGGTTTCTCTGTCCTCTCTTTTTGATTTTTCAAAAACAATAAAATGCCGGACAAGGTCTAAGAGTGTACTCTTGCAAAGCATCCCCTTAATCAACGTTTCCAACTGTCCGATAAGAGGCGAGGCCTCAACCTTGCCGTCAGCCGTCTTCCACGCCATAAAACGGTTGAAAGCGGAGGCAATTGTCCCTGCCCTGGCCTCCAGCCCATCTGAAATAACGATGAAACCATTGTATGTAAACAATCCGGGAATCGCCTGCTTGTAGGTTTGTATCTGCTGAAAGGCGGAGTGGACGGTAGCATTTTCATCGGCAGGATTTTTTAGTTCGATAACTACCAGCGGCAATCCATTCACGAAAAGCACAACGTCGGGCCTTTTATTGACGTGGTTCTCTATTACAGTGTACTGATTCAACACCAAAAAGTCGTTGTTCTCCGGGTCGCTGAAATCAACAAGCCATACGAGGTCGCCGCGGCGGTTGCCATCTTTCTGGTAGCTTACATTAATGCCTTCGGTAAGCATCCGGTGAAAGGATTCGTTATTTGATATAAGTTCGGGCGAATTAAGACGGAGCAGTTGTTTTACCGCGTCTTCCCTTGCATCCGCAGGGATGTTCGGATTGATACGGGACACGGCAGCCGTAAGCCTCCCAATGAGCAGGATGTCCTCGAAGGACTGTCGTTCAGGCGTCTGGCTGTCGGGCGCAATATCGGGGCCGTAGACGTATTGATAGCCTGATTTTTCGAGCAGCTCGATGGCGAATTGTTCGATGGCGAATTCGTACATAATAATTGGTAATGTATAATGGAAAATTGATAATTACTATTTTGTTTTACTTGATTTTATTATTGATACAAGTAGCTTTATTAATTCCAAAACATCTCCTTTAATTGTGTTGTATTCGTTCTCTGATAGAAAATTCGTTTTGAATAACAATTCAATCCAATAGTCCGTTTCGTTTGCTTCTTTTAATGCAATGGATAGTTTATGGATAAAATCAGCTTTACTTTCGGCATGTTCAGCTTCCCGTATTAATGCCCCAATTGATGTTCCAAAACGTAACAACTGTTTCGACAACACAAACTCTTTCTTGGTTTCTGTCAAGAATTTGTATAAATTGATAATCCGTACAGCAAAAGCAAAGCTTTTGTCTTCTACGACATTTTCTTTCATAATTCTTCATTATCCATTTTCAATTTTTCATTACTTAAGTAGGCATATTGATAGCTGGATTTTTCGAAAAATTTGATGGTGAATTGTTCGATGGCGGATTCGGTGATTTTGTTCATTAGAATAATCTCTATCATAAATATCTTCGGCAACTGTCCCATCGTTACCCAATATTATTACACTTATCTTCGTCAAATTATTTTCAAGAGTTTTATTGTAGCTTATCTTCCTTTTCTTCAGATAACAGAATGAAACCTCTTTTTCTCCATCTTCGATTATTCACCAATGATTCAAATTCAACAGTATCCAAATTTAAATTATCTGCATGATCTGTGATAATGATTTGAGGTTCAATGCCAGTTTCTTTGAGTGTGTCAGAACAAAATTTAACCACTTGATTAAACAAGTTTACAACTGCGCTTAAATCTTCATCAGTTTTTTCTTGCGCACCTTCTTTTTCTTTTAATTTTTTAGCATCAAAGTTTTCATCGTTATCTATAGATGTTGGAAAATATACTTGACTAGGTTGGTCTAAAAACAAAATTGGTGGAATTAAAGCTTTATTACCTAATGAGCAGAAATATTTATGAAGTGCCATAAAAAGCGTAAGGTGGCTATACAACCAATTTGCACCACTTCCCATGGAACGAAGATAAATTTTTTCGCCTTGGCCTTCTTCATGCCAAAGCTCAAAACTTTCCAATGAAAATTTTAAATTAATTGGCTTGTATGAATCTTCAAAATCGAAATTCTCACCAATTTGCTTCATTGCATCGTCAATATAAGATTTGGCATCTTTGAGCTTTTGTTCGACATTAAATTTATCTCTAAGTATTCCTTGGAGTTTTTTTATTTCACCTTTTGAATTTTTGATACTTTCTTCAAGATTTGAAATATTTTTATCAATTAGGTTTTCTAAAAGATTTTCAATTTTCAATTTTACTTTTAATCCTTGTTCATCTAAATCACGATTTGCTTGTAAATCTTTTGTGATATTCTCAAGCATGTTGATTTCAATATAGACATTTGATATTTGGCTCTTGATTCCTTTAATTTCCTCTTCTAAGCTCTTTCTATCCGCTTCGAAAGAGTCTAATAAGTAAGTTGATTTGCCTAACTCATTATTAAGCCACTCAATTGCATTTGATAACAAATTGGCTTCAATAGAAATAATTTCATTTGAAGTTTTACAAAATGGGCATTCTGACAAATGAATTTTTGCATCTCCTATTTCTGGAAGACTACTTAAATGTTCTCTGTACTTATTCGCATACTCTACCGATGAGGTTATGTCATTGAGTTTTATTTGGAGAGTTCTTTGTTGTGCATATAAAGTATTTTTTTGTTCTTTCAATTTTTGCAACTGCCTTAAAGCTTCCTGTGATTCATAGTTGGACACAACTTTTTTAATTCGTATTTGGTTTAAATAGTTTGCGGGGTTTAACAAAACAGCTTTTGCTTTCACGTCAAACAACTCATTTCCAGTGATAGCAACAAATTCTTTTAACATCCCTTCAAGTTCTTTACTGTTTTGTTCATGTTGTTCTTTGATATTTTTCTGCTGATTTTCCAACCTTTTTAAATTTCTATATTCATCGGCTAATTTTTGTTTAACTGTAAAATATTCCTGAGTAACAAACCCAGCAAATATTTTAAATTGCTCTATAGTCTGCTCTCTTTTTTCTTTTTCATCAAACCTATAAAAAATTGCGTGTTTATTGGCAATTAAGTTTTGATGTTGCAACATAAAAGGTGTCATATTTCTTATAGATGGCCTTTCTTTCTTCTTCTTATTCTTTCTGTATTCTCTATCTTGCAAATCTTCGTCAGTATCAACTATTTCGAGTCCAAAATATCGCCCAAGTGCTAATTTGAAATTATCAATAGCAATGAAAAAACTATCTTCAAAATATTCCATTGATAAATTTTCTATATCTGGTAAAGATGTCTCTTCTTTTAAAAACGCTTTTTTTTTGTTTGGGCTTCTTGCCAAAATAATATTGGTTTCTTTGACTGACAATACAATAAAATAGATCTGAGCATTATCAGTAATAATTCTTGCAGGGATAGTAAATTCAGAACTCCCAAAACAATAATCAAATACCTCAATCATCGCACTTTTACCGGTAGATGATTTGCCAGTGATTACATTTACACCAGAGCTAAACTTAACAAAATGTACTTTGTCGGATTTATCAATAACTCCAATGTATTTTAGATAGCTTTTCATAGCTCTTTTACTCCCAATAATCTATAAATGGCAACAACATCTAACTCTCTAAAAACTTTATATAAATTTGATGCTGCTTTTAGAGATTCTCTCAAATTTTCTACTGTTTTATTTTCTGGTATCAAGACTTCAACAATTAGATTTTCATTTATTTTTATCATTTGATTATCCATTGCATATTGGAGACACTGATTTGTTAAATATTTATATAGTCTCACTCGCTCTTGGAGTCCAAAAATATTCTTTTTTTTATTACAGAATGTATGTATTGAACTTGTAATTTTTGCACCAACAAGCCATTGCTTGCTGTCCTCGTGCAAAACCAATGGCAACACTAAATAAGCTAAAAGTATATTTTGGGGTTTTGGCCGTATATATCGGAAAAACTCAACAAATAATGGGGCTAAAACAAATGGATTATTATGTATTTGATATATGCTATCTGCAAATTTACTCATTTTCATCCACCCTTAATTTCCAAACGATATTTTTCTCCTCATCGTTTGCCATACTATGCAAAAGACCATTTCGAAAATACTTTGGAGTATCGTTAAAATGTATAAATTGCGGAGACTCTGAACCAGTTATTGAATCATAAAAGTTTTTTGAATCTTTAATGCAGTTTGTTTTGTCTGTATTTCTTGAAGCTTTACTATAAGCAGGATTATAGGTATCTATTATTTCTTGCTCATAGCTATTATAGTGGTCTCTGCCTATTGCATACCTTCCTAATTCTTGAGAAATAGTATGATTGGTTCGCACATATTCTGAAATAGCTTTACTTTTTACCTCGTGGTAATCTATATCTTCAATCTTTTTAACAAATAAATGTTCGTTATGTTGATTAACTTCAACATCGCCAACTTTTAGATTTGCATATTTTTTTGGAAAAACAATGGTTCCCGATCTAAATTGATTTACTAATGATCCTACTTTGGAAGTAAAATCTTGATATGTAATTTCCCATATCTCACCAATTCTAACTGTCGGTGAAAGCAAATAGCCCATTAATGAGTTTATATAATCATCTGTATTTGAAGACAAAACAGATTTGCCATGCTTTTGTTTTATCTGTTCATAACACGCACCGTCTTCTGCCGAAGAATCAAGGATTATGAACTTTTCTAATAGATCAAGGAGCTTAACTGTTTTATTACCATCCAAGACTGAATTAAGCAACTTTTCTGTGCTTTCACTTTTTTTACTTTGTTGATTATATTTCTGAAAAATATCATCCAATATTTGCTTTTTTTCATCTTTATTTTTGCTATTCCATTCTTTGAATGACGAACTTACTCCGAATCTTTGAGTTGTCAAAAGTATTAGATTTTTATAATGGCTTACATCAAAAGCATTTTGTAGCCAGTTATCAATTGTCTTCCAAATATTTTCATGCAAATCTGTTAAGTCTTCCTGATAATGTTTAACTTCTATTTGATACTTATCGGAGACAGTCACATCTCCATATTTTTCAATGATCACTTTTTCACCGTCAAGTAGCTCAAAGCATTTGTCAATAGCAATATAAAACTGATAAATTGTTCCATCAATAGACGATGAAGCATCGTGTTTTAGTTTAATACTCATATCTTCAACCTCACTTCCCCGCACATCAACTTCGGCAGCAGCACATCCCGCAGTTTTTCAAGGGTACCGATTTGAGCTTTGTTCTGGAAAATTTTATGAAAATACAACGAAACTAAATTTTCGAAAGACCGTATTTCTAATTCGTTCGGAATTGAGACTTTGTTTTCTTTGAAGGTTGTAGTTGTTATCGTATCAAAAACACTACCATATGCCGAAGCCTGTAATTCCTCTACCACATGATTTATGAGCAGGTATGTGAAGAAGTAGCAATTATCAATTAGTGGCAGAATCCCATAATTGGATTGGCTGAAGGCCATCGGTTGAGCAAGTAGACAATATTTCCCAACTGTCCCTCTTGCGGAAATTACTGTTGCATATTTTGGCAAGAGTTTGGCGGAACTGTTATTTAAGCCGTTTTCTGTTATTCTTTTCTCTGTATTGAGTACGAAAGATTTATGGTTTGAAGCTATATCCCCACCAGCTAACCATGGAATATTACCATCCCAATAGTCGGTAATTGATGTTTTTGGAGTACCGCCACCAACTAATTGTACAAGTCTGAGAAGACTATCTTCCTCCCACCCTTCATCCGCATTTCCCTCCTTTTGGGAGGGATTAAGGGAGGGTTCTATGAACCACTGCCTGAAAAGCGTTTCGGCCATGGCTTCGAGGGTTTTGTTCTGGCGGTGGAGCAGGTCTATTTTGTCGTCGAGACTGGAAAGGACTGAGGCGATGGCGCATTGTTCGGGGAGCGGGGGGACTGCAACATCTATTGCGTATACATCATTTCTGTTTAGACCTGGAACTGCACTGTGCGAATTCATTTCATTTAATTGTAAAGTCTGAAGGAAGTAGTAGAAAAAAATAATGTCATTATCATTTTTAAGAATTACGTAATATGTTGTATCAATTGGAAAGAAATCTTTTTTTGAAAACTTAATTTCGCCAACACTACCTTTACGACCGATAATAATCCCTGGTGCCTTCACTAAATATTCATTATGATAGCCAACAATTCCATTTGAGCCATAAACTGGAAAATTCCCCTTTTTACGTTCGGATTCCTTTAATCCTTTTCCATAAATAAGCTCTAACTCATCACCAAGTTTGCATTTCTTCCACTCACTCATAATCAATAACTTCACCGTTAATCACACTTTTTATAATAGGTTGGTCTTTTTCAATTACTATCAAAAAACCCATTAGGTATTTATACTTTCCTTTGTTATCCGTAAAGTCTTTTAATTTTCTCAAATCTATGTTAATGTCATTTTCCCAATAAGGTTTAAATTCTATAATTAATAGGTTATCTTCGTTTGAACCTCTTTTATGTAAAATAATATCTGGATAAGTACCGGCCCTAAAATTTTTTGTGCTTTTAGGTTGTTTGTAATTTCTATTGTATTCAAAATCCAAATTGTATTCAGAAAATTTGGTATCTTTAACAAGTTCATAGAGATAAATACCAAACCAAAAAACAATACTTCGTTCGTGTACTTTATTATCTATAAGATACTTTTGTTCATCATATACTTTTTTTAATGCTTGCTTAACAAGTTTAACTAAATTTTCTTTTTTCTCACTCATTAGCCGCAACCTTTTTAAGATTTTCTAAAAGTTCAAGTGCAGATTTATCCATTTTGGATAAAGCAAAACCATTTCTTGCTTACATCTTTTATTGAAGCGCCGAAGTGATAAACATCTCTGTCGTCGATGATTGAAAATCTATCGTGTGCCTTAGTAAATTCTTTTATAGAAATAATCTGAATGCTCATTTTTACGACAGTTTAACTTTTAAGCACTGCCGAAATCATGGCAACACCCTGTTCGGTGAAAACATAGGGCAGATATCTTCTTCCGCCTCTCTGGTTTGAGGTCACAATTTGTGACCTCAAAGATTTTTTGGTTTCTAAGGTCACAAATTGCGACCTTAAAAAGTTATGCTCATCATCAGTCAATTGAAACATAAATTCTACCGGAAATCTTTCGATGTTGCGTCTTACCGCCTGATTCAGTGCTTTTACCTCTATCCGGTACAGTTCCGCCAGATCGCTATCAAGCATCACCTGAAGGCCTCTGATTGTATAGATGCATGATTGAATTCTGTCGGAATTTATGGTATCGCATTTTGTGATACCTTTTTCATTAGCTCCTATGTTACTCATACCGGCTTCTCCTTTCCATTGCCTGAACCTTGATTTTCTTGATTCTTTAATCATGATTCAGACATCGCCTCCCAATTCTGCTTCGAACTCTTCAATACTTGGCAGAGAGGACTTAAACTCATCTGGCAGGCTTCTGGTGATGATATATTCGCTCACGCCAATAGGCTTGTGGACATCCTTCAGAGCATATTCCACTACCGTATCATTTTTTGATTTGCAGATCAAAATGCCGATAGTGGGATTGTCCGGTTCTGTCTTCAAAATACCATCAACTGCCGAAATATAGAAATTGAGTTTCCCTGCATACTCAGGCTTAAATTTCGCTGTCTTGAGTTCAATTACTACATAACAATGTAATCGGACATGGTAGAATAGCAGGTCAATAAAAAATTCGTCGCCGTCAACTTCCAATCTGAACTGTCTTCCGATATAAGAAAAGCCTGCTCCTAATTCCAACAAAAATCTGGTGACATGATTGATCAGGGCATCTTCCAGTTCTTTTTCATCGTGCTTTTCCCGCAACATCAAAAAATCAAAGTTGTAAGGGTCTTTGAGGGTTTGGCGTGCTAAATCCGATTGGGGTTCGGGAAGGGTAGTTTTAAAATTGGTAATAGCCTTTCCTTCTCTTGCATATAAACCGCTTTCGATGTAATGCGTCAGTACCGCCCTTGACCAGTTATTTTGAATTGTTTTTTGAACATAGAAAACGGCCTCTAAAGTGCTTTTACATTTGGATATTATGACGATATTATGTCCCCAGGGAATTTGGGCAACAAGCTGTTGCCCAATTGTATCACACCGTTTGAAAAACATATACCACTGACGGATATATTTCAGGTTCCGTTCAGAAAATCCTTTCATATCAGGAAATTCAGACTGCAGATCCCGACTCATTTGCTTGATAAAGCCATCTCCCCATGCGGTCTCTTTTTGTTTGGTAACCATCTGCTCAGCCAAATCCCAGTATAGACGCAAAAGCCCCTGATTGACCGCAACCGCCGCTTTGATCTGCGCTGATTGAATACATTGTTTTATCTCCTGAATAAACCGCTTGTAATCATTGGTTTTGATGATGTTGCCTCTCATACCAGCTTTACCTTTTTAAGATTTTCCTTGATTAGTGCATTGAGCTTCTCTTCCTCCTTCAACTGTTCTTCAAATTCCTTCTTCAAACTGGTAAACCGCTCCTTAAAATCAAAATCGTCTTCGTCATCAGGCAAACCTACGTATCGTCCCGGCGTAAGCACATAATCCAGTTCTCGCACGCGTTCAATGGATGCGGAGCAGCAAAAGCCGGGGATGTCCCTGTACCCCTCCCGGCTCTTCGAGCCACCCTCCCCAAGGAGGGACTTTTTTCCTTTTCCCGATGCAACTTTACCTCTCTTAAGGGATAAACCAGGAGATATATTCCCCTCCTGGGAGGGGTTAGGGGTGGGTGAATTTCTCCATTTATGATAGGTTTCTGATATGCGGGCAATATCCTCCTGAGATAATTCGCGGGTTCTGCGGTTAATCAGGCGTCCTTCATTTCTGGCATCAATAAACAGGATTTCATCGGTACGGTTTCGGAATTTACCATTGGCTTTATTCCTGCTTAAAAACCAGAGGCAGGCGGGGATCTGCGTATTTAAAAACAGCTTAGCTGGCAGATTCACAATGCAATCCACCAACCTTGCTTCAATCAATTGTTTGCGGATTTCGCCTTCACCAGAAGTCTTGGAGGTGAGCGAACCTTTTGCCAGCACAAAACCGGCAATACCGCTGGGGCTAAGATGATAAATGAATTGTTGTATCCATGCGTAATTTGCATTGCCTGCCGGAGGCACGCCGTATTTCCATCTCCCGTCTTTGCGGAGTAAATCGCCGCTCCAGTCGCTGTCATTAAAGGGGGGATTGGCGATAACGAAATCTGCTTTTAAATCTTTGTGAACGTCATTCAGGAATGAGCCTTCGTTGTTCCATTTGACCTGTGAACTGTCAATGCTTCGGATGGCAAGGTTCATCTTTGCCAGCCGCCAGGTGGTCTGGTTGCTTTCTTGTCCGTAAATGGAAATATCGTTTACCTTGCCATGATGGTTAGCAACAAACTTTTCCGACTGAACGAACATACCGCCTGAGCCGCAACAGGGGTCAAACACCCGGCCTTTATGCGGTTCAAGCATCTCCACCAGTAACTCAACAACACTTCGCGGAGTATAGAATTGCCCGCCCTTTTTACCCTCAGCAAGTGCAAATTCACCAAGAAAATACTCAAACACATGACCAAGCACATCGGCGCTGCGGGCTTTTGCATCGCCAAGGGCAATGTTAGCAATAAGGTCTATTAAACCGCCAAGGCTTGTCGGGTCGAGATTTCCGCGCGCAAAGACCTTCGGCAGCACATCTTTGAGTGAGGGATTATCCTTCTCGATGGCATCCATCGCATTATCAACTTCTTTGCCTATGGTGGGGAGCTTTGCTTTGGATTGTAGATATGACCAACGGGCAATCTCCGGGACAAAGAAGACATTCTCTGCTTTGTATTCGTCTTTATCTTCGGGGTCTGCCCCGGTGTATTCACCCTTGCCGTTTTTCAGTCTGGTATGTAAGTCTTCAAAGGCATCGGAAATGTATCTCAGGAAAATCAAACCGAGCACAATGTGCTTGTATTCTGCTGCGTCAATGTTCTTACGGAGCTTGTCTGCTGCCTTCCAAAGCTGCTTTTCAATCGGTTCCCCGCCTGTGCGTTGCACGCGGACAGGTTCTTTTGTGCTATTCTCTTTGGTCTTTGCCATCTTCATCTCCAGTCAGTTATTAACTTCTCTTACGTAGAGGTTTTGTTTTATTCATAGGGATAACTATAAAGCTAAGAGGCGTGGTGGCCGTATCTCCACGTTCTTCTTGAGCGTATTGTTATACGTTTTTATTTTCATAAAAAAAGTAGCTTATGTCAGACGTCTCCACGCTGTATGTTTTAATAATATCATAGTCCTCTTTATAAAATAATGAATAGTTATTCCCGCCAACATTAAATTCACTTTTATATTTTATTCCTCTGAACCCTACTGATTTAAAGTGCTCCGAAAAATATTGTGTCACCAAATAGTTCAATTTTAATTCGAGCGGCCACTGCATTGAAAACATGTCCGCAAAATCGTAAAAAAACAATTTCCAGCTATCGTCTTTACATTCCAGTGTTAGATCAGCAATACTAATAGTCCGCTTTATTTCGACTTCACCTATAGTCAGATATGCTCCTTTCCACGGCCTGAGTTCCGCCCCTGCTGTATCTAATTCTCCAGCACAGTAAAGATATGGAATCCCCTCGGGATTAATTCTTCCTGATATAGCAAGATGCCGAGGTGGAGGACCCATTTCTTCCGGAGGAAATGGTTTTTTCTCATCCTCTCTCTTTTCAAATTTAATTTTGTTAATTCTAGCACGATAAAGCTTTGAATCAGCGGGAATAATCGAGTTGAATTGTTCACAAACCATTTGAATTATTGAATCAACGAATGATTTGTATGGCTCTTGCATGATAAAGCGAGATTCATATTTTATAATATCTATCAACTGTTTAAGATGCCACCAATTATCTGTTAAACCGTCTGAGGTATTCGAGTTATCCATAATTGAATATTTTTATTTATTCCGTATAACATTGACTTAGATTGATCCGCATAATATGCGGAATACAGGTTTTTTGTCCACATAACATGCCTTTGATATGGTAAAGACTATCGTGATAATCACTTCAGACACTGCCACCAGTGTCTCTTTGCACTTGTTATCATGTCGTCTTATACGGATCAGTATAAAAATCCCCTTATTCCATTTCAAAGCCTGTCTAACAGGCTATGGACCCCTGCCGATCAGCGATTAATCCTCGTCGTTTTTACATCGCTAAAAACCTAATGGGGTCATTAAGGGGGGATTTGATTTAAACCTAATAAGGGAGTAATAATGGGGTCAAAGTAATAATGGGGTCAAAATAATGGGGTCAAACCTAACCTATTGACAATAATGTATTTTTCCCTGAGAAGATTATACATTTGACAGTTTTAATTACAAGGATATGTTGGAATTGTTAATATTCAGGAAAATCCAGGTACCAGTATAGCTAACTATTAGTCGGGGGGCGCCTTATTGCACCGGAAACGCTGTTTCCGGAACATTAGTGGGATTTGATTTAACAAATTATCAAAACTTACAAACTGTCTCAGGTATTGTCGTGCCGTAGCTGTTTGTCTGCCTGTTTTGCCTTATTTGCCTGTTACTTTTTTGTTTGTCCACGATAAAACCACATATCGTAGAGGGGGAAAAAGATGTATGCGCCGAAGGTAAGGATAAAGAGGATGTTGGAAATGGTTAACAGTATGACAAAATGGTGTGACGTATAGCGTATAAGCCATGGCGCACAGAGGTTCATGATGATCCCTGCTAAAGAGCCGCTGTAAACGGCAATCTTTAACCAATCACGCAATTGCGTCATTGCAAGCATCCTGGAAAGGATAAAAACGACAATGGGTATTGAGAAGATATGGGCGTGGGTTACTCCTAAAAGTTCTCTGTACGACTTGGGGAAATAAATACCTTCCTTTAAGCTCTCCATGTATTCTTCCTGAGATTGATTCGGATCAAATTCTCCCCCTTCATCGCCACAATAATAGCGCACCGTTTTCGCCGGAGAAAAACCCGTCTTGTCATACGCTATCCAAAAACCTACCCCAATGGCGACGGTAATTATGGCCAGGAAAAATGTAAAAAATATCTTATTGCTAATTGGCAGAGACCACATGCCACGTGACATCGGTTTTTCCTTCATTTTCAACTCTTGTAAATTTTTCATTAAAACCACGGGTTGCATACAATACAATTTTCCCGCCCTTCTCACACGCAATCAATGCCTCAGCACCGGGAATCTCACGTAAATATTTCAGTCCTTTTTCTTGTCCCAAAACATATACACTTGTAGAAAGCGCATCAACATCCGTTCCGGATGGAGCAATTATTGTCACAGCAATTGTTCCGTTTACAGGCTTCCCTGTCCGTGGATCAATTATGTGTGAATACCGGACGCCATTAATTTCAAAGAATCGTTCATAATCGCCCGACGTCGCAGTTGCTTCATCCTTAAGCTCCAAATATCCCAGTATTTCATTTTTATATCTAGGATGCTGTATGCCAACCCTCCAGGCGTCTTTCCCGTCAGAAACCCCCAATACATATATATTGCCGCCCAGATTAATACAGGCATTGTCAATGCCATATTTCTTTAATACGTTCAACGCCTTGTCTACGGCATATCCTTTCCCAATAGCGCCCGGGTCTATTTGCGTTGATATATGTTTAAAAAACACCGTGCCTGGTTTTTTCTTATCTCCGTTTCTTTTTATCTCTATATTTTTATACGATACAGACGGCAAAAGCCTGTTAATTTCTTCATCAGAGGGAATATGTCCCTTCTCATTAAAGAACCCCCATAACGAAACTATGGGAGAAACGGTAATATCAAACGCCCCGCCGCTTAACTCGCTAAAAAAAAGTGATTGTTCAATAAATTCCAGGAATTCCTCAGAGCATGGAACAGGAGCCTTTGCCGCTTCCCTATTCACCCTGGAAAGTTCGCTGTCTTTTTTGTAATTGCTTAAAAGTGCGTCCATTCGCTCCATTTCATTCAGCGCGGCGTCAATTGCTGCACCTGCATTCTTCACATCATTGGAATAGGTGGATATCTCGGCGAAAGTACCCATAATCATTCTCGTTTCTTTTACGAGTTTTTTCCCGGAAGCTTCATCCCCTCTTTTGCTCTGTTCTTCATTGAAATTGCGATGCGCCACGCCCTCAGACGATTGCATTTTTTTATCATTAAACGTGCTATCTCCATTAAGTTTTACCAGGGTATTGCCCTGTTTCTTAACGTTTACCTCCCTCTTGCCGTTCAGATAATATTCATTTATCACTCCCAGCACCTTCCTTACACCGGCGCACATATATTGAACTGACATGGTAGCACCGGTGATATTAATGATGTCTTTGTTGGTCCTGATTGAATTTTTGAATGATTTGCCTGAAAACTGGTGGAGAAAACGTTTCCTTGCAATCTCTCCCCCGCGGCTCTCCCGATAGACAAGCACGGCGACCTCGCTTATCTTCCCGTTTGGTTTTACTCCAACAATAAAGGTAAACGGGTGAAACTTGCCTATCTCTTCTGTTATGATCGCATATCCCTGGATTTCATTATTTTTCTTTCCAATATATACGATAAAACCATCCTCAAAGATACGCCTTTTTAATAACTGTTCCAGATGCTGTTTTTCTTCCGGAGTCATAATAAATTCGTCGGTTACTATTTCATCGCTCTTCGGGAAAACCAGTTTAAGCGCCTCTTCCTGGGTAAGATACACGTCCATTTGAAAATTTTCTGCAGGTTCCGCTTCCCCTTCCTGAGAAAAAACCTTGCCGGCAAACAACACCAACAAGCTCAGTGAAACGTAAAAGCTGAACTGAAAAAATACATTTTTATTCATGATAAACTATCCTATCGGAAAATATCCGGCGAAGCGGGGCCTCAAACCGATTTAAAAAAGCTAATATTGACACATTGTAGAGCACGGTAGCGGTGAAGCATTTGCCCGTTTGGGTATGAACGCATTTATGACAATTTACAACAAATGCTTCGCCCCTACATTGCAATTAAATGTTTCAAGGCGCCTGCTCCATTGCACTAAGAATCTGTTCAACCCTATCAAGGATCATTTGTTCGGGGAGTCCATTTGACGGAATGCGGTCCCAGCGATACGCGCGCGTTCCGCCAGGAGCCTTCTGTTCCACCTGAGATCCTATCGAAAGATAGGTTTTGTTTTGCTCCGGCACAACGGTAATGAATAAACGGTAACGTTCGTGCCATCTCCCCTCCAAAAGCACTCCCATGTTCTGTGTTGTGGAATAGCCCGTCACCCAGTCAGTTACCAGGAATCCTTTTTCCACATTCTTCTCTTTCACGCGTATTCCAATAAGCGCCTGATCAACCGCCTCCCAAACCGATGCGGCATCGCCGTTGACATACCGTGAAACATTGGTTAAATTCCTTCGTCCCCATTGTCCTGTAGCACAACCGGCAAGTGCTATGAAAGCAAAAAAAGTGATCATTAATAAGGCAACATTCCGTTTCATTTACGACAATCCCTTTGTCTTCGTTGAAAAGTAAAAATAGTAACAGATATATCCATCTTTTACAAACACTTTGTATCCTTCCTGTTTTCAGATTGAACCGGATGTTTTTTGCAGTACCATTGGCTGTGAATGGTAAAAAGCCGTGAAAAAAACCATAAACAGTGCAAAAAGTTTCGGTTCAATTTTGGACGATTGAACCAACCATTAGAAACGGCTCTGCAGGTTAGGGATGCCGGGCACACTAAACTCATATAGTGCGACGAACCTCGTCGCACTACAAATGACAATTACCGTAACACTTTAGTTTTTTGAAAAAGGAGGGGTAAAGCATTTGCTGTAAATTGCCATAAATGCGTTCATACTCAAACTGGCAAATGATTCGCCCCCTACACTACGATATTTGGAATTTTTTGGGCATTCAAACATTTTAATTTAGTATTTGTCTTGAATTTCGTGATTCGACATTCGAATTTGTTCTTAATTTTTTTGTTCAGTAACGCGCCTTCACGGATATCCATTTTACGGCTCTACGGTTATTTCCACTTTATGCGATTCATAATCATTTTCCTCCAGGGAAGAAATCACATATCCGTTTTGCGCCGCAAATTCAAGCGTTCCTTTCGGATAAAAGCGGTAAATAAGCCTTGCAGTGATGGTTATTGTGCTGTTGTCCAGTGTTTGGAACTCATAGTGTGTGGTGTCTGTCTCATTCGCCTTGATGCGCGTATCGTACAATTCCTCAACGGCAAAGGCATACAATATATCATTGAAAAAAGGATCCAGATCCTTGTTATCTTCAAGCATCCTGTTATGTTTTATGAATATTTTGCCCGACTTCCCTGCATAGTCTCCTTCACCATTATAATAGCCATTCGGGAAATTTCCTCCCGGGGTATCAACGACTTGATCATTGGTTTGACTAAGAGAATTTCCTGTTTGCGTTACTTCCACATATAAAACGACATTTCGTTGCGTAACACCGGATGGGTAAGCATGACCCGTATGTGAATTTTTCACATCCACATCAAAACTGACAATACCATCAGTGACACTGGCATTCGAAACTGAAAGATCCACCGCCCAATCAAGATATCGTTTCTTTTCGCCAACCGGAAGGTTTTGATTGGTTCCTTCAAAATGGTGAGGATATATGGTTCTGGGGTCGCGGCTGGTCCCCGACTGCTTTTTGTCTTCGGACAACATATAAAATGAATCTGTGACCTCTTTATAATTTGCAATAGATTTGCCCGTTGCGGGGTCAGGGGGTGGGTCTTTCATATGGCAATCCTGACACTGCAGCGCCCGCCCTGCATAATTGTTTACCGGATAATCTTCTTCTAATCCGCTATAACCGCTAAATCTCCATTCGCGATATGTATCTTCACTCCATAATATTCTCTCAATGGTTTCTTCACCCGTAGGTTGATCATTTTCGTCTACCGGTTGTAAATATAATTTCCGTGCATCCTGATGGCAGGAGGTGCATATTTCACTCTTTTTAAACAGAGGAACGTACGATGCCTGCATACTTTTATATGTAACATCGTCAAAAGGCCCAAACATCACCTTCCCCTCTTTTGAGGATTCCAGGGAAGGATCGGGACGTAAAAGGTCAACTTTATAATTCACGCCTGGTTCCGTCCAATACTCTTCCCCATCATGCACATTTTGAATCTTATGACAAAAATCACAATGAACACCCTGTTTGTCTATTGAAGATAAATTATCAACATCAGTCAAAACACCTGCCCTCATATCCCATTTTGGTGTCTTACCGTCGCCCTGTAAACCGGATGCAAACGAAGGAGAATGACAATCAGCGCAATCGTGAAGATTCCCCGCGTCTCCGAGAATCTTATATCTGCCGGTGTCGTCTTCAAATATTTTCCCCTTATCGCCTACAAATTCAGGATTCGGATCGTTAAAGATTGAATCATCTTCAAAATTTGAGCGGTCACCCGTCACGTACCATGCGGTATATAAAAGAAAGTTCAGTTGATTTATCGGATTCATCGCCGAGGCTGCCATCTCGCTGTCATTCCATTCATTATAAATATTACTGTGACACTTTTTACAATTTTTACTCGTCCGGTATTCATAATCAGAATGGTCTTTCTCCGGAAACGTTGAAAGGGCAATCTCTGCAAAATCATCCTCCCCCAAAATTATTTCTTTACCCGCATTTTTAAATCCTTCTTTGCCTGCGGCAACTATGACTTCCTGTCCGGAAATGCCCTCGTATGTAATTAAAAAACTTCCGTCTTCGTCAGAGAGCACATAGTGTGCTTCATCTTCCGGATAATAGCTCTCATCATTTTTATTAATATCCGCCATCCCCTGTATCCTTACCCGGGCATCTTTTATATTACCTGAATATTTATCATAAACGGTTCCGGCAATCTCCCACGTTTCATACGTACCTACCACAAGACGCGCTTTTTTTCTGATTTTATAATCTTTCCATTCCAGTAGTATCTTGATTGTTATTTTTTTGCCAACCTCATAATCACCGAACGAAACTGAACCTGTGAACGCGCTTTGAGCCGTATTCCAGGTTAATTCAAATTCATTTTTTGAGTTTTTACCCTTTTCTTTTAAAGTAAAAACAGATTTTGTAACGTCATGATAGTCATACTTATTTTGTGATATCTTCACAAAGAGGGTATCCGTGGCGAGAAAAGCCCTGTCATCCGTAGAAAAGTCCGCATTTCTGCTCAACGTATATGAAACACCGGCAAAGGCGCCCTTGCAAAGAAAAACAGATACAATGAAAAACACAATGGTTATCTTTAGAGTAGTATTATATTTCATAACTAAATCAATCTCCTTGAGTGCATTAATTCTTCATGCCCCACAAAGGCATAATGTTTTATTTCTTCTGTTTTTAATTTATTTAATACCACTTCTATTTCATTTTGTATCTTCATCATGTGGCTTATTACTGTTGGACAAAACTGGCTCCCGGTATGAAGCTCAATCTCCCCGAAACATTCCTCTATGTTTTTTGCCCTTCTATAGGAACGGCCTGCAATTATTGCATCAACGGCGTCTGCCACAGAAATTATTCTCGAGGCCAGAGGAATGCCTCCCCCTTTAATGCCTTCCGGATAACCCAGTCCGTCAAAACGTTCATGATGGTGAAGCACTATCCATGATATATCCCCAAACAACGGCAATCTTTTCAGAATATTACAACCTATCCGTGGATGTGCCTGTATTTCTTTTTTTTCTTCAATGGTCAGTTTTCCAGGTTTATTTAATATCTTATCGCATATACCTATCTTGCCTATATCGTGCAAATGTGCTGCTATATGTATTATTTCTTTTTCATTCTCCGGCAATGCCATTTCATTTGCAATCATCACTGACAATTCAGCAACGCGCCATGAATGAATAGAGGTGTATGGATCCCTTGCATTTAAAATATTTACGACAATATCAATTACTTCATGGATATTTGCCTTTTGTCTTGTCATAATATTACTTTAATCAATAACTGCTCCTCATGGTTCACCAAACATTAGTAATTTTTATAACTATTTAACCCACTGCCCCCTCTTTATCCCCTCTTTTTAGCGAGAAAATGAGAATTGTTTCTTTTAAGTTGAGTTTTTAAAAGACAAAAACCAACGGCATTCAATTTTACTCACCCCCTGGCCCCTCCCAAGAGGGGAATTCGACAAGTCCCTTCTTGGGAGGGGATTAATGGGTGAGTTTGTTCATTGCTTGACTAAAAATTTGAAACTCCAATACATCAATGCAAAGCAAAGCACCACTTCGCTCGTAACGAAGCAATCGCTTCGTTCTACAACTTTGAAATTCCATAACATTTTTTGTAGAGACGCATGTAATGCGTCTCTACAAAAATATTGAAAATTCCTATACGTTTAATTAAGTGGGAACAGCAACCCCTTCTTTTTAAGCTGACACTGGTTATCCTTTATCTTTTGATAAATGGACGACCATGATCTTTTTGCATAAACAACAGGTATTTCCTTCAAACTTGCATACTCTTTAATTTTGTGTGAAAGGTTATGGTTCACGTAATCACACAATACAATAATAAAATCCATTGACTCAGGAATGCTGTTTCGCATCTTTTGATTGCTTCTCCCAGCCAGATGTTTTATATCATTCACCCCTATTTTATCAAGCTCCTTTGGAATACTCCCCAGATGATCGCCGCCCACTATCAATACAGACATTTTCAATCCTCCAAATATTGTTATTGAGACTCATTCGCAATATAATACTAAAAAAAATCTGATTGTCAATAAAATTATTCTCCGACGCTCCTTCCATATCTTTCTTTCAAAATACATGGCGCCGCTGCGATAGCATCGTATTTTCTCAAAGTAATTTTTGAATAAATGGTAACAACCAGCATATAACACAGTATAATTATGTGTGATGAAAAAGATACGATACTGGCGTCTTTCCCTGAAAACCCGATAAGCACCAGTCCTCCGAACCATCCCATCTCGTGTGAACCAAAATCCGCGACCCCCTGAAACGCCCTTGACATTACGGCGATAACCGATACGGCTGTCATCTGCAAAAAGCTTACAGAATACCCTAATCCCCTGGTAATCATATAAAAAGCCAGGAATATGCACAACCAGGTACATAGTGTATAAAAAACGGTTTGAAGGCCTGTCCTGATATTACTGATTTCCCTGAAGCTCTGTACAATTTTCTGAAACTCTCCTGAAAATTTTTGGATTAATTTATTTTCCTGCCACAAAGCGAAAAAATTACTTTTTTCCCCTATCCATACCACATAGGTATTCTTCCTTAACATGCACAAAATAAACAATGCGGTAATCGCAAAAAACAATACTGCCCCGCCTTTCATTAGCATGCTTATCCAGGGTGTCATGCGCAATTTCATACATAATGCTATTATCCCGCAACATACAATAAGAAGTGAGTAATCAAACATCCTTGCAACCACAAGGGAAGAGATACCGTTCGCCACAGGAATGTTCAAATGCTTTCGCGCAAGATATATATACGTAGCCTCTCCGGTCCTAAAAGGCAGCAAGTAGTTATAAAAAATGTATAATGACTGCACCCGGAACAATTGTTTTCTCAATGTCTTTTTTGTGTGGATAAGGCATTGAAAACGTAATGTGCGAAATGCCTGGTTTGCGCTATAGGCAATAAACCCTAATGCTAACCAGAGAACAGACGCATTTTTTATCGTAACGAGAAAATCTTCCGGCCTCATTTTCGAAAATAAAACCCAATAAATAACAAACGGCAATGCTATGGGGAAGAGCCATTTTATGCTATTTTTAACTATCTCTTTTTTGTAATTCACACAATTATTCATCTGAAAATATCGATTTTTGTAACGACGGTTCAACACTCTTAACACGCTCATACATATAAAAAACTTAAAATCTTGCCAACGAATGCCTTTGCTTTTTCAAAAGCCTGAACTGCTACCGGATTTTAAACGTCTTAATTTTTCAGCCTCATCCCGTATACGAGTCAGATTCCCGACTCCCTGAGCAGTACCCCACCACCAGCTTATATCCGGCTGGGCGTGAGCAGCGCCTTTATAACCTTGCAAATGGCTCCAGAACCACATCTCCGCATATTCCCTTTCTATGCCGCCAGGATTCCCTTCATTTTGGGTAAAAATAGAATAAGCGCCAAGAATGGGGCCTATCACCGGTAAATGTCCGTTGGTTTGTTTAAATAGCCTGTACATTTCAGCCCCCAGTTTTTCAGCGCCAAGCACCTTAATAATCAAATCACTGAGGGGAAAGGGAGGCCTTTTCTCCGGAGGAGGTTCAATTGCATTCTCACTAAAAAGTTTTTCTATAATAAGCTGCGCTTCGTCTATCCGCCGCCATGATTCAAACATATATTGGTCTAACGAATCAAGCCACATGCCGGCAAAGCGGCTGCTATGGCATTTTGAACAAAGCTCCACCCATTTGCGGCGTTTTTCCTGGCTTTCAGCAGAATAGATTTCAAGTTTTTTATCCATGGGCGGTATTTTTATTCCATAGGGGAAGTCTTTTAGTCCTGATTTAAATTCCACTTCCTTTGGGGGAATGACTCCCATGCGCCATATACCCTTTGTTTCCACATTCATTTCCCATTTATTATTTCCAACGTACATATGACAATATTGACAAGTCGGCGCCAGATAATCTTCCCCGGGAATAACCTCCGCAAGGTTTTTGTCCCAATTCCACCGCTCTTTTGTAGTCTCATAAATTACCCCCCATTTGGAACGTGAATAACTCTCCCAATCGGGGTGGTCAGGTCCCATATGACAAATTGAACATGCTTCGGGCCTTCGGGCTTCAGCCGCGGAAAAACGGTGGCGTGAATGGCAATCATCACATGAAGACATGTTTTGGTGGCATTGATCGCACCCCACCATAGAATATCCCTCGCCTCGCCGATAGTATTCAGCATACCATGGAGTAGATACATTCCCTTCCCAGCTTTGAGGGTGGTTTGGCCTTCCATGATCTCTCCCTTTTATAAATTCCGCTGCTTGTTTTGGATGACAGGCTCCGCATGAATTGTCAACTGTGGGCATAAAGAGTTTTTCATGATCGGAACCATGGCAGTAAGAACAATACACACCGTCCTTTGTGCCAGGCCGCCAGTTGTTCAGCTCTTTCCCGATTAATGCCTCTATCTCCTGCGTCTCAGCGGATACATGCGGGTTTTTCTTTGGATTTGCATGGTTGGACATTTTCCATTCGGCAACAATACCAGGTGTTGTTTCCTCATGGCATTCTACGCACTGATCCGGCCTGTATTTCACCAGTAGATTTGTATAAGCGTCGCTTTCCGGAGGAACATAATGCCGTGAAGGATTAAAATAGGTATAAAGCGGAATAGGGCTATAATAATCACCCCAAATGCCGTCACCCTTTTCTAAGCCTGCAAATGATTCATACATGTTTTTCTCTGTAATTTCCGGATACATGTAAGCACCTGAAAAACCCTCAAGCGTTGGAGGCTGTCTATCCTGGCCAGGCGCACTGAGTGTTTTCCTACCTTCATCGCACGATGCAATCACAGCATTGACCCTTTTCCCTTCCTCAACCATAAAAATACCGAACATGCCGTTCATCATATGTTCCTGTGACTGGCAGTGAAAAGCCCAGTTACCCTTCCCCACACCTTCACCGGCAACGAAATCCAGGACATAAGAGTCAAATGGATTCAACCCGATAGTATCAATAAGCTTATCACAAGATTTATCCAGCCAGCGATGCCCGTGGGTATGAAAAGTGTGTGCTTCCTCCGTAATATTTATGAGATGAAACCTTACCTTGTCCCCCATTTTTGCCTTCCATGTTTCTCCTGGAAATGCGGAACTGTCTCCCCTCATAAGCTCAATATCGCCTGATTTATTGTTAAAGGCATAGTATTCCTGTCCGTTTACATTAAATGCATGCATAAATACCACAAACTCTTTATCCGGAGGATTTGGATCACCGCCAACCGGTTCCACAATAAGCGCTCCCCATAATCCTCTGGATAATCCCTCTTCGCCGCCTCTCTCAAATACGTAGGAGTGGTAAAACCACGTGCCTGGCGTGCCGGCAGTATCCCACTCAAAAATCCTTGAATCCCCAGGCGCTACAATACTTGCTGGATTCCCGGCAATATTAACGCCGACATTGGCGGTGGTATATTTAACTCCGTGAGGGTGGATAGAGGCAGGAACTGTCAGTTTATTCCTGAAGAGAATCTTAACCTTAGTTCCTTCCCTTACCTTTATGACAGGGCCGGGTACGGTGGGTACGTCACCTTTCAGGCAATACCCCCAGGCATCAAAGAACACGCCGGGCCTTGGCTCTATTGTTAAGGGTTTGGCCTCCATCTCCAAATGCACAGCACCATCCTTACCGGTAAGACAGCGGATGTCAGCGTATAAACATTGAAAACACAGAAAAAGGAAAAGGAAAGCCAGCACCACAGGCACTAAAGCCGCTGATTTGTTAAGCATAACCTACTCCAATGTACAAATTGCCTGCGGACATTTAATCCTGAGCACAGAACTCCCCACAACCCTGAACCGGTGGTTCAGATCCTGAGGGCCCCAGTACTCTACTTTATAATTGCTCCCTACGGCAAGGTCCATATTCAGACTGCCCGTTGCAATTACGAGCGCCACATCTTTATTAAAAACGTAGCTCTGATAAACACCCCCGTTTACCAACTCTTTTACCCCCTGTATCTCTAATTGTCCTGTACGCTCATAAACCCTGTGGAGATATGCATACAACTTTGGACTCACTACCAAAGCAAACGGGCCATTAAAACCCCTGCTTGTCAGTTTCTCTACTGCCAATACAACATCCTGAAAGCCGTTTCCAATAACTGACCAATCACTGAGTTTCATTATATTCCTGCCGCTTGCAGTCAAAAGCCCCGGAATGCCCATCTCAGACAAACCGTTAAAAACCATGTCGTCCTCTTTCCTGGAAACAGACACCGCAGCTCCTATTGCAGCACTTATATCAATGGGCGTCTCACACTTTTTGCTGAACTCAATATCTCTCCGGAAAAGCCAAAAGTCTTTGTAAATAAGGTATATTTGAGCAATTTCCCTCTTAAGGGGATGTATCGCCTCATTGCCCTCGCCCAGCATATCAATGCTTGCCCATGATGGCAGGCCATACGTATCAAGTGGCACACTCTGGGCGCCTGTTCCAAGTGGTCCGTAAATGTTTAAGAATTTTCTCCCTACAAGATGCTTTTCTGTTGTCTCATGGACTGCACGTTGAATTTTGTTCCAATCTTCTTTGTTGATGTTTATTTCAGATGAAATTTTTGCGAATCTACCATCTTTTGCGTCTGAGCATGTATCATCTGCAGCAAAAGCTTTGTGACACACAATACAGCTTTGTCCCTGGTATGGAGTATTTTTATGGACTGCATTTAATTCTTGTGTGGTATGACACGAAAAGCAATCATCTACTTTTGCACACGCGGCAAAAGCAGAGGACCCCACCTGCGATAGAGAAAATACTGCTAACAAGGCAAAAAAACCCGTCACTGCATATACTTTTTTAAATGTATTTAAAATACCCATAACCATCCCTCCCGAATTTCCTCTTATAAATGTTTATTTAAAAAATCCACCAATAAAATACTGCATTATTAGTCATATGGTATTCTCCTTTTTGTCAAATAAAAGTAATAAAAACCAAATTGAGCTTACATATGAAAAAAATGAAAGTCCATTGTATTCTTTTACATTTATTTTATCAGAATGGTACGGTTCTATATGCACTACCACATCGCGGATATTTACATTTTTATTAATCAGCTCGTCTTTTACCAGGTGTGCAATCGCATGGCTTTCCATTACACTCATCTCACCTTCAACCTGCACATGAATATCTACCAGCAGCGTAATTCCGCTTTTTCTAATCCTGCATTTCCCGATCGATAAAACACCCTCTACCTGTTTTGCCATTCTAATGGTTTCATCTTTTATTGTTTGCGGAGCTGAGGCATCCATTACCTCATTGAGCGCTGTCCTGAAAAGTTTCATACCGTTAAAAGTTATAATCACACATGCAAATAAAGCCGCCCAACTGTCTGCGCTTTCATAGCCTTTGCCGCCTATAAGAGCAATTGAAAATACCAATTAATGCAGCGGCTGAAGTAAGTGCGTCAGCCCGATGATGCCATGCGTCACCTTGCAATGCGGTACTGTCTATTGAATCTCCGATGGAAATAACAAACCGAAAGAGTATTTCTTTTGTTACAATGACAAACACTAATACGATAAGCGTAAACCATTCAGGTGTTTTATGGGGAACCAGAATATCTTTAATACTATGAACTGCAATAAACAAGGCTGCCCCAAATAATAACATGGAAACAAACAGTCCTGCAATAGAGTCTGCCTTTCCATGCCCGTAAGGGTGTTTTTCATCCGGAGGTTCTGATGCTATTCTCAGGCCGCTCCATACGATAACAGAACTGATGACATCCGTAGTGGATTCAATGCCGTCTGCAATTAATGCATACGAATGCCCGATGATGCCGGTAATGATTTTAATTATTGCCAGCGCTGTATTAATAATTATACCAAGCACAGAGGCCTTAATGCCTGATTCAATGGAAGTCATTGTTTGTTATTACTTACAAAGAGTAACACTTTAGTCTTTTGAAACTGGAAATTGTCATTTGTAGTGCGACGAGGTTCGTCGCACTACATGAATTTAGTGGGCGTAGATATCAAGTGAGGAACGAGCAGCAACCGATTATAACAAATGCTTCTCCCCTACACTATGCGGCAAGCAGCGCTATTATTGGAATTTTTCAAAAAACTACATCGTTACTACAAAGAGCACCTTACACAATTTAAAAACATAATACATGATGAATAACTCCGTAATAATTTCTATACAATCAAACTAATGCGTACAACATACTTATAACCAACAAACCCGTCAAAGAAAAGAGATACCAATATGCAAACCTTCTCATTTTTTATTTTCCCTCCTAAGCTGGCATAGCCAGAAGTAAACAAGCAAAAAAACAGTCATTAGTCCTCAGTCCTCAATCTGCAATTTGCCGACTGTAGATTGTAGATTGAGTGTTGATGACTTCGGATTTCACCATTCAATAGCAGCAAGGAAAAGGGTAATTGCTCCCCGTTTTATTCAGGGCTCATTTTTTCCCCTGCTCCGCTATGCAGCTCTCTTGCAATACTGGTATCTGAAGTTCTTTTGCTTCTTTCAGTATAGTATTGAGGTAGGGAGAACCACCGGCATCTCTCCCTACTATGATAAAATCAACAAACGGCACAAATGCAATTGCGGTAGCGTCCAAATCCGTTCTCTCCTTAACACTACAAAAATGAATATTTGTAATACCGTAATCTTCGAGTGGTTTCGCCATACCGGCAAAGCCCTCTGCACTACTTATTACCATTGCTGACACAACACACCTCCATTCTTTTTTTTTGCCGCCGGTTTTCCCGGAAAGTACACTATTCATTTATCGTTTCCACTTCCGCTGCCGCTGCCACTTCCTTCGGGACATACCCCTGCATCGCTGATGTCTGCCTCACTGGGATCCTCACCATTAGGCCCCTTTGCCCCGCTGGCTATCCAGCGCTCTATCTTCTGGATTTCATATTCGCTAAAATAGGGGCCTCCGTAAGGCATTCTGTGATCATTTTCTTTTTCCTCTTCCGTTACCTGACCGCGCAGCCGTCGTACTAGTAAACTATTCGATGGGTTTTCTCTATCCACAAGTTCCTCGTGTTCAATCCCGTCAGCACCTGATATTATCCCCTCCCAACTTGTCAAATCCATGCATGCCTGAGCAGGCGAACGTTCTTTGGAACTAGCATCATTATTATTATAGTGACATAGACTGCAAGGAATATTGCCATTTACCGATTTAGTCAACAGTGGAAGTACATCACGATTAAAATCAGGTTCCGGAGTATCATCAATTGCCCCCTGTTCTATCCAGGTGCGGATTTTTTTGATTTTATTTTTTTTAAAAAACGGGCCGCCGTATGGCATGCGCGCGTCGCCCGCCGCCATATCATCGCCCTTTCCCTCCAGCCTTTGCAACAACAAGCTTATATCAGGATCTTCAATATCAATAATAGGTTCTGTACCTGCGTCAGCCCCTGCCATAATATCCGCATATGACCCCAGGCTAAATTCTGCAAAGGCGTTTTCCTGAATTCCGCTGCTTTCTATGGTAAGACTCGTAAAATGGCATCTGACGCATACAACCGATTCCTCACCGCCTCTTTTTTGTGGCTCAGTAAAGAGCGGCAATATATCATTGGTAAAGCTAATCTTTTTGCTTTTTTTACCTAACTTGTTTTTTACATCCGATTTTGCATGTTCATATTGAGAATGCTCTTCTGCATTTCCGGACCTGTAATAAGCCGTTACAGAAATCCCTGTTGCCAGTATCAAAAAAAAAAGTATCGAATAAATCTTTTTATTTCTGTTCATAGAATCTCCTTGCTACACGAAAGACCGTTAAATAAAATCCAAACTCACAACATACTTCCATTTTCCTGGCGGGCTTCCACGTGGTTTATTTGGATAATAACGCCTGAGATAATCAACGCTACATTGACAATACATAAAGCGGGTTCAGATTAAAAACCTAAACTACAGCAATTCGTTTTCGTAACTCTCAATAAGTGAACTGATTGTTTCTATGGCGGATGCGGCAGATGATGCTTTCATTTTATCGCTGGCATTCCTCAAATCATGGAGCGCATCTTCCATATCATCCATAGCATCATCACCCAACCGTAATCCCAAATCTTCCAGAAATACTTCTGAATAAAGCAATGCCTCTTCAGCTACAATCATGGCATCTTTACGGTCACCTTCGCTTATGTTGGATTCGGCAGCATCCAACTCCCCTTCTACCCGGCCAATAAAACCCCTGCTCATTTCACTTACAATGGTATCGGCATCTACCTCCGACACATCGCCAGTCAGTTGGCTTTTTATCGTCTCATTTCCGGAAGGATTATCACGGGAAACATATTCTTCGATGATTCTGTAATAAACTTCTCCTTCTTTCTGATATTCCAATGCCTTCTCAAGGTCTGTATCGCGATTATTGATAATGCTCTCCACTTCCCTCAATACTGCAATATAGAAAGACCTGATAAGGGATAACCGGATAACCTGCCTCTGGACCCCTACGGTAATCTCGTCTTCGTCTAAATCTTTTTTATTTAACGCTGCTTTTCCCCGTATAAATGCAACAGTAACCCCATCCTCAAGATTCGGATTACTCCCTGTTTCTATGGACAAACGGTCCTCCGTCAGCACCTTATTTTCCCTGTCTGCCGTACTAAACAATGCCTGATAAGCAGCATATGCCTCATCCCATAATGTTCCCAGATATGAAGTACTTTCGTCATCAAAATCATTGTTGACCTCTGTAATTCTGTCATAAATCGCCAGGTAAAATACCCGTTGCAGCGTTTTGTCGATTACCTGCCCTGCCAGCTTTGGGTCAATATCATTTTCAATATCACCCATTGCAGAAATCAGGTCTTCGTCCATGGTCAGACTATATTCACTATCCAATTGCTGCGTTAAATCCTGTAAATATTCCTCATATAGAGATACAATCTCTTCTATATTGACAGGGTCTTCTTTTCTCAATGTGCCAATTTGCTGAAAAGCCGATACGGCATCATCCATCGTTTCAGTGTCGTTTGTCTTCACGTATTCATCAAAATTCAATGTAAAATCACCCTCGACATCATCTGCGTTATTTCCAATCTTTACTTTTTCCTTCCCGTTTTTATATCCAACAGACGTCACCTTAATCGTGTATTTTCCTTTTTTCAGTCCAGTAAACTCATAAAGCCCATCGGAATCTGTTTTTATTTTTTGCTTCTTATCATGCCCTTTTTTCCCTTTAATCGTCACCTCGGCCTTCTCTATCCCAACGCCATTTTCATCTACTATAATACCGTTGATAGATGCCGCCAAAACCATTGAGTGATCCTGCGGCAATGACTGCACACCATACAAAATTCCCATAAAACCAAACGACAACAATACTTTCTTAAACAACATAAAATACTCCTCCTTGATAATACTGAGACTCACTCTCACAGATAATTTAAAATTTTTTTAAGATAAGCACAGACAAACTTTGTTTGTCTGTGCCGCCCTTAAGTATACTGCCATGTTGAGAGACATTTTATCAGCCGCCACTTCCGGAACCAGAACCTCCCCCACTTCCACCTCCATTACCGGAACCACTACCGCCTCCGTTCTCTTTTGTTTTCAACGTAATGTCAACCGTTTTTTCCCGTCCATCTTTAAGCTTAAAACTCTTTTTCCCATTTGAATATCCTGACTTTTTTACGGTTAGCTTATATTTTCCTGCATCAAGATTGGAAAATTCGTATTCACCGTTTGTTCCAGTAGTACCCTTGTCTTTGAATTTTGTCTTCTTATTTTTCAATACTACATTTGCGTCTTTTACCGGTTCATTCTGCTCGCTGGTTACCGTGCCGGAGACGCTCGCGCCACCCACGGACTGTGCCTTTACCTCGCTTAAAGAAGCAAGCACACCTGTAACACATACAAAACACAACGACAAATAAAACGTTTTTACCATCTTTCACACTCCTTCCTGAATAAATAAAAATCTCATTTTTTATGAACGCATCGTTCCAAGAGTCAAACTTTTTATATTCCCCTTTTGAGAAGCTCTGTCCTCAGCCCTCAATCTGCAATTTGCCTACAGCCGACTGTAAACTGTAAACTGCTACGGTATAATAGAAAATACCTAGTCCCTTAACGGATGCGGCTAAGCAATTATTTCTTATCTTGTTTCATCAAATTTTACCAACGGCATGCCCTCCTGTTCTTCAACAATACCTTGTCTATTTGAATGATCTCTCCTTTCCACAGGCTCTTTTATCTTCGCCTTGCTTTCAAAGCGATACAATGCAAGCAAGTTATAATCTGCAACTCCATAAACGTCTCTTTCAAATACTGCCAGTTCCTTCAACCTGTCTGCATATTTGTGGCGTCCAAAAAGTTTTGAGGAGATAAGCACATTTTCCGGTTTCTTCTTCAGCCGTTTTAAGTCATTTTTCACCCCATTCATATGTGAGACAAAATATACGTGAGTGTTTTTCCTGTCACACCATTCAGGGGCGTAATACTGGAACAGCCGCCAGTCATTCAGACAGTAGAATTTAGTATCTTCTTTTTTATAATTCTCTTTTATATAGTCTATTTGCGAAACAGAGGGAGGTTTTATATCCCTGTTTATCGATACAATCCTCACGGAGTCAACCGCATGTGATAAAATAAATACCCCTGTCATAAGATAAAAGGATATTCTTCCGTATCTTTTATTCTTCAGATAATACGTATAAAAATAAAGCAATCCGGCGCTTATCACCATTGCCAGAAAAGGAACAAGCACCATGATCTGACGTATAGCATCCTGAATAAAAAGAACCCATAAACCATAAAAGAGGAAAACTACCGATAAAAACCGTATCTTTTCAGACCATTTCACCTTTTTAAAGAAATACACCAGAGAGACTACCACAATAATTGTAGGCACTACGCGCAGTAAAAACGCATCCTGCCACCACAGCCCCATACAATGGGCAATGAAACGGTAAGCGATATCATGCACCCTTTCAAAAAAACTGTCTGTTGTAACAATAGAATTGCCGTCTTCATAAAAATGGTACTCAGCATGACGTAAAAATTTTTTAAAGAACTTGCCAGGGGTAAAATGTATTATCAGATAGACCAGCCATGACGAGACCCCGGCAGCAAAACCAAGGCCGCCCCATGCGACAATCCTTCGGACAGAAAAGATATTCCTTAACAGAAAAGCCACGTAAAGCATAACAGGGGCTAACGCGAGGTATGTAACCCTTACGCCAATCCCCAAACCCAGCAGAAACCCGCTGAAGGCCAGATATGTCAAAGCATTATTTTCATTCCTCTCCAGATATTCCGGAATATCCTTTGAAATAGCCACCCGTTCTAACGCAAGATAAGAAAACAAAACAGCAGTAATCACAAAAAATAAGCCAAAGGCGTCAGAGAGTGGTTTTTCCGCCTGCAACCATATTTGCGGATTTACTATGTATAAAATGACAGCAAGTATTGACACATTTTTGGAAAACATCCGTTTTGCCAGTTCATACAGGGGAAATACCGCCATGCTGCTAAATAAAATACCTGAAAAAATCAATGCCTTAATGTCAGAACCGATAATCTTATACCCTATCCAGCTAAAAAACATGTATACCGGGTACCCCGGGAAATGCGGCTGGTCGTGTAAAATATCGTATCCCTTTGACAAACCAAAGGCAAAGTTAACACTATCCCACTCGTCAACATATCTACCAAAGAACAACAGTCTTGTCACAAGACATAGTGCAACTGCACATAATGGAAACATGTTTCCCTTTAATAAATTTTCTTTTTTTTTGATAGCTGTCAGATTTTGCTCTGCCATTTACGTTATACACCCTTGCACTATTAACATTAACTAAATTACTCCAAGCTGGTATAGCCAGAACCAGACAAGCAGGAATAAAAATACGAAATTCGAAGCACGAAATATGAAACAGGCTGGTTTTACGGTCACAGCAAACGGACACACCTCATGGTTTTAGTTTTGAACATTTTAATTTTGAGTTTCGGTATTGTTTCGAATTTCGATATTCGATTTTAGAATTTAAACGTTTTGACATATCGACAAAATTTTGTCGATGTCGAGGCGCTAAACGCCTAGGATGTCACAGAGCTTACTTCAATAAGCTCATCCTCAGAACGCATGTGATGAATAGCATCCTTCTTCGACATTGTATCCAGCATAAGATGGTGGGCAGCGGCAATTCCCATTTCCATTGCAATATCCATAAAGATATACCTGAAAGTCCCCTGCCTGCCGCACGTGATTATATTTTCATATCTTTCTAAAAATTGAAAGAGTTTTTGGCGATGCTCCACGTAATCAAGGGTATAAACAGGATATCCGTGAGTCACGCCGGTGGTAAAATAATCGACGACCTTATCCCTTATATCGAGGCCAAGGTCTTTTAAATCTTTCAAACATCTCTCCAGCAAATCCACCTTTGGGCAACTCCAAATTTCATCACCCTCATTGCATGGGATTTCAAGCATTATGGACGTTTTTCCCTCCGGGGCGCTGAAGGAACTTCTTCTCTTTGGTTCCTGGATGCGTGTCATGATGTATTTTCCTTCGGACACATACATCCATGTGTTTTCACTTATATCCGGAAGATTCACCAGAATATTAAGGAAACGAACCGCCCTGAATTTCAGCAGAGATATATGTTTCTCCATGCCAGCAGTCAAATGTGCCGGAAACGTATTAATCAGATCCGGCAATGATATGGTGGAAATCACCGCATCACAATCAATCGTTTCCTCCACGCCATCTTTCAGATACCGCACGCCGGTTATCGCATCGTTGTTTATATTCACACCCACGACCTCTGCATTCAGGACGATCCTGCCACCCATACTTTCTATTTCACCACCCATAATATCAAACATCTGCCCGATGCCTTTTTTGGGATAATAATATCCCTTTGCATAGGTTCTCGGCGTCCTCCTCTTCAGTTTAAGGAGATGAAAAAGGACGTCCTTTAGATTCAATAGTGAGATTCTTTGTGATGCCCAGTCGGAGGAAATCTCCCCGGGCGATATGCCCCACAGTTTTTCGGTATAAGGGCCAAAAAACAAATTATAAAGAGTACGTCCAAAACGACGCACAATCCAATCCTCAAACGACACCTCCCTTTTGCGAACGAACATACGTGAAAATGCAGCGATAAGATAAGACATAAATGCCTTTGCATTTGTCCACATATCCATTTTCAGGAATATATCCTTTGCGGAAAGGGGATATTCAAAGACCTTTCCCTTCAGCAAAATCACACTTTTCCGCGACGATGTCAAAAGTTCACTTCCCATCATTGTGCGAACATCTTCTACCAGTTCCCTGTTTTTAGAAATAAACCTATGCCCGCCAAGGTCAAACCGATAACCGTTATATTCATTGGTAATGCACAATCCGCCCACTTTTGAGCCCTTCTCCAGCACAGTAACGTTATATCCATGTTTGGATAATTCCCATGCGGCAGACAAGCCACATGGGCCTCCCCCTAAAACAAGCACTTTTCCTTTCATAAATCTTACTCCTTCTCACAAAAACGCCGGTTTTTCTGAACATTTGCAAATCGAATATTCATTGCTCAAACAAAACGGTATCCATCAGCGTTTCATGTAAATTCCTTAAATGTTTTATTAAAAATATGTTGCCACAGAAAACAGAAATGCGTTATTTGCTTCGTCAGGCATATCTTTATTTTCCATGTTGATTTGATAATCCAGTTTAAATACCGTGTCCTCTGTGTACCGGTAATTAATGCCCGGCGTAACCCTCGATCTCAGCCAATGGACTTTTGCAAAATCATCATCCCTGCCTGCCGTCTGCACCTGATCCCATCGCACTACTCCGGTAAATGTTGAATTATCGCCAAACAGTGTTGGGGACATGTTTCTCAGGAAAGACGGCATAAAGTGGTAACGAGCCTCAAGGTAATATCCCCACATATCATCAGTAATCCCTGAATCCTTTGCAAAATCATCCGTCTCAACAAATGCATATGCGCCCTCACCCAGGAATTCAAATGCACCCCTTTGATAGGTAAAATCAAGGGCGGAAATGGTCAACTGGTTATTGTTATTTTCGTCATACCTGCTTGTATACGCAGATCCCCCCAAATCGAGCCCGATGAACGGACTAAAAGAAACACGCCCGACAACGGCGGGACTTTTATTATAATTATCATTATTATACCCCCCCTTTGCGCTTCTTAATCCGTTCATTTCTCCGATACTTATATCGCCATCTTTATCCAGCCCCCTGAACGCACCATTCGTAACATAAATTTCATAATTGAGCTTGCTCAGTTCCGTTGGATAGAGCGAGCCAAAAAAGCCCATCCCCAGATCGGTAAGCGTGGTTGGAATAATCAACTGGTTAACAAGTGGTCGGTCAGTGAGGTCCTGTATCGGAGAATCATGGACAAGATTAAACTTTCCTAAAGGCGTAAGAAGATAGCCGCCTCTCCAGTTGATCCATTCGGTTACCAGGAAATCGATAGTTCCAAATTCAAGAATCACTTCGCCGGATCTGCCGCCGCCAACGCCGCCGAACTCAAACTCAATTTCCGTCGCCAGTTTTACACGGTCAGATATGTCTGAATAGATAAACGGTATGAATCTTTTCTGGGTAAACCCGTGTGCGGCGTCTTCATCTTCCGGCGCCCTGAATTCAAAATCCATATATCCTCCAAGATACGTATTCCTGCCGAATCGTCTCAAAAAGGGCTTTGTGTAAACCCCTCCAAATGCAGACCCAAGGTCTTTATCCACCATTTCAGAACTCTTTTTTGCCAGATAAAAGTCCTTTTCCATTTCCTGTCCTGCAGTGATTTGTTGATCATCCATGCCCGCATAAGCCGCAGGAACACTCTCTGCCTTACTACTTACCACATCCGCTTGCGCAGCTAATTGTTTTTTCAAGTCAGCAATCTCTTCATCTTTCTGCATGTCTCTCGATACTTGGTTTTTCAATAGTTCCTTAATCTCTTGTAATTGGTTTTCAAGCGCCTGCACACGGTTATTTAACATTTCCGTATCTCCTGATTGGGCAAATGCCTGCGGAGTAAAAACCCCTATACCTCCAAATACAACAATTAAACACACATACCTCACATCACACCTCCATCCTAAAAACTATATTGAGACTCAATCTCACACGTCTAGGATTGTATAATAAAAAACAATATTGTCAATTATTATTTATTATTTTTTGCATTCAAATCACGCCAATCGTGTAAAGAACCGTAACATCGCTTTCTCCGCATGACTTTTGCTATAATTTTTTGATGCCTGCCTCAATCTTTGACTTCTGGAAACACCACTATAAAAACGCTTTCATAAAATGAAGATTCCTGTACAATTGCAATGAGAATTAAGCAGGTAATTTCCTTGCATTTTTTGGCAAAATATTTACTGGTGAAATCCTAAATATCCTCCCCCTAATCCCCTACAAAGGAGGCAGAATGTCCCCCGCTGGCGGGGGTGCAGGGGTGGATTATGGAATTTGTTTCGTATTTCGTACTTAGAATTTCGTATTTCGTCCTTGTTTGGTTCCGTCCATGCCAGTTAGGTTGGGTTCTAAAAGATTTTTTATGTTTTGTGGGTAGGTAAGGCGGATTCGTGGTTAAATTCTTTTTGGTTGCAGCTTTTTGCTGCATTATAAAATATGAAGAGAAACTCTTTGGATGAATTAGTTGATATAGTGAAGGCTATTGGAAAGATATACGACGATGAGGGTATGCGTATTGAAGTCGATTTTGACCCGAATGACGGTATCATCCTTGTCAAATACCAGAGTGCTACTTCTGAACAAAAAACTTACGTTATAAATTCCAGGAACAAAACCGTCAGCGGGATTGATACCACAAAATTCTGGCTGCCAGACTATTCAAGAGAACAGAAGGCAAGTAAAAAACTTCTCCATTTTCTGCAAGCAAACGGTTACTCACCATCCAACATTCATTACAAAAAAAATCAAGACCGAAAATAAAATGTAACTATTCAGCGTAAACATTACAGTCGAACACCGGCATGGATGTTTCATATCAGATGCATTTCCTTGTGCGCAACAACGATGCCTTTTTCGGTTACCGTAAATTGTTTTCCATCATCCTGCAAATCATATCCCATTTTCATCCCATCCGGTATTGTTACATGTTTATCAATGATTGCATTTTTAATCTTAACGTTTTCCCCGATTCTTACACCTTCCATTATAATGGAACCTATCACTGATGATTGAGCTCCGATTGTAACGCAGGGAGATATAATGGATTTCACGATGCTGGCGTCATTGATCAGGCATCCATTTGATATCAATGCATCTTTTATCATTCCGTTTTTCTCATTTTCGAATATATATTTTGCGGGAGGATATTGCTTATTATATGTTCGGATAGGCCACCTATTATCAAAAAGATCAAAGTCGGGGTTTTTTTTAACCAGATCAATATTCGCCTCCCAATATGCATCTAAAGTGCCAATATCTCTCCAATAGTTAGACGTGTTATGCTCATTGCCATTAAAAACAAATGAAAGCACCCGGTCTTTTTGAATCATAGTTGGAATAATATTTTTCCCAAAATCTCTGTTAGTGTCATTTTTTGCATTCTCTATTATGCGCCTTACAAGCACCTCGGTATTGAACAAATATATGCCCATGGAAACAAGGGCGACATTTTGATTTGTGGGAAGTGGTTTGGGATTCGAAGGTTTTTCATCAAAATCAATGATACGGGAATCATTATCTATGGCTACTACGCCAAACCGAGTAGCATCTTCCAACGGCACCTCAATACAGGGAACCGTCAGATCCGCTTCATTTGTGATATGGTAATTTATCAGTTCAGCATAGTCCATTTTGTATATATGATCGCCTGCTAAAACCAATACCATCTCAGGGCGTTCACTTTCCAGAACATATATATTCTGATATACCGCATCGGCAGTTCCCAGATACCACATTTCGTTGGTTCTCTTTTGAGGAGGGATATTTTCAATAAATTCATCCAGCTCGGTATTGAAAATATTCCAACCTACCCGTAAATGCCTGTCTAATGAATAAGACTTATACTGTGTTAAAACGCATATTTTTCTTAATCCTGAATTAATGCAATTACTTAAGGTGAAATCTATAATGCGGTAAATCCCGCCGAAAGGGACTGCGGGCTTTGCCCTGTCTCTTGTCAACGGATACAACCTTTCCCCTTTGCCCCCTGCAAGCAGCATTACAAGGACTTTTCTATACAATGTATGATCAAACGGTTTTATCATTGTCGTTTTTCTTCCTTTTATTAAGCAATTCTTTAATCTTGTCTTTTAATTCTTTTAGATCAGATGATTTAACAATGTATGCATCAGCCGACCATGACATGAAATTGTTCTGATAGTTGCTATACGCCGTATTAATGATTATAGGAATGTTTTTATGTTCACTCAAAATCCTGCACATAGACTCAATGCCGTCCATCATGGGCATATTTATGTCCATTACCACTAAGTCCGGTTTAAAATGCCGCGCGTTCTCAATAGCCTCTATCCCATTTGTAGCCGTAACAACTTTATAACCTTCTATTGCTAGTTCCTGTTCATATAACAAAATCTGATTTTTATCATCTTCTACCAATAATATAGTATCCATTTTAAACTCCCTTCAATATATAATTATTTCTTTAGCGGCAGAAAAATGGAAAATGTAGCGCCTTGATTTAATTCGCTTTTTACTTTTATAAAGCCTTCATGATCATCTACAATTTTCTGCGATACCGCCAAACCAATACCGGTCCCTTCCCTTTTTTTAGTATAAAATGGAGTAAAAATATTTTCTATAGTGTCCGCGTCCATACCCACTCCTGTATCAGTAATATCTATTCTCACATATTCATCCTCTTTCGTTGTTCCGACAATCAGTTTTCCTCCATTTTGCATCGATTCAGCGGCATTTTTAAAGATATTTAAAAATACCTGCCGTATCTGGTCCTGATCAACCACAATATCCGGTATCATTGATTCGTATTTTTTTACTACATCTATGCCGATATTTTTAAAATATGATTCCATGAGTGATATTGTATTGTCAACTATTTCATTTACCTGCGTTTTCACCTTAGCAGGTTTAGCGACTTTGCTAAAATCCATTACGACTGCAAGAATTTTTTCTAACCTGCTTACCTCATCAATAATAATTTCTGCGCTATTCTTTATTGTTTTATTATCCGCTGTTTCCCGGGCTATTGATCTGGCAAATCCTCCGATAGTCACCAGAGGATTTCGTATTTCATGGGCAATATAACCCGCCATGTTACCGATAACCGCAAGCTTTTCAGAACGTACCAGCCGTTCCTGTGCGTCTTTCAGTTGAATAATTTTTTTCTCTAATTTCTTGTACGCATCCGCGTTTTCAATCGCCAGCGCTGCATGATTCGCAAATGTGGATAAAAGCATTACCATTTCATCTGTTATTGGTTTTTTGCTGTATATATTATCTGCGCAAATAGCCCCAATCGCTTTATCTCTTACAATCAAAGGAACACAGACAAATTCGTTTGAACCAATCATATTTACAAAATTCTTGTTGATATTGGGATTGTTAAATGCATTTTTTTCCACGATAACCTTCTTTTTTCTGATGCATGAAACAATAACCTCATTTTCGTCATCCAGCGAATATGCCATCAGCCGGGTAATCATGTGCAAGGGGGAATCATATTGATAATTATCTTCCGACGCCTTTATTAAATCCTCCAGCATTTTGTATTTATGTGCTATTTCATTCCATATCTTATTCGC
This sequence comes from uncultured Candidatus Kuenenia sp., assembly GCF_900696675.1. Classification (NCBI taxonomy): domain Bacteria; kingdom Pseudomonadati; phylum Planctomycetota; class Candidatus Brocadiia; order Candidatus Brocadiales; family Candidatus Brocadiaceae; genus Candidatus Kuenenia; species uncultured Candidatus Kuenenia sp. The sequence continues at coordinate 42,237 of NZ_CAADGZ010000012.1, forward strand.
TTCGGCAACATCTGACGGACCTACCGCCATCTTGCCGAAAACAATGTTGCGGTCATGGTCCACAACAAAAAGCCTTGCACGGTTAAACCCCAGCGCAGTTCCCGCCGTCACACACGTCAGAATCAAATGAAGAAGCCGGTCAATTTGAAGCGTTCCCTGCATTAATTCAGCTAATTTTCTCAATAAATCATATTGATGAATCTTCTCTTCTTTTAACGTAATATCAGTAGTAATTTTTAATAAATGTGTTATGCTTCCCTTTTCATCTTTAATTGGTACCGATACATTTTGCAGGTATTTTCTTGTATCTTTATCAGCGCTTAACTGAACCTCGCTGTACTGTTTTCTGCCGCTGGAAAGAGCCTTGAGTATTGTGCAATTATTCTTATCTTTGCATTCACAGTCAAATATCTCACGGCATGATTTTCCAACCGGATCATAATTCAATTTTAAAATAGAAGAAAGTGAGCGGTTCGCCCATGCAACATTAAGATCGTGATCAAGCAATGCCAATCCGGCAACTCCCGAATCTGAAATATTATTTATAATATCTTCCAGTTTTAATTTTATAGTATCCGGCAACATTTATCTGGCCAAAGGTTAAGTTAAGTTGGGTTTCCAAAAGACAAAACCCAACGGCGTTCATTTTTTACCCACCCCTCAATCCCCTCCCGAGAGGGGAATTTGACAAGTTCCCTGTTGGAAGGGGTTAGGGGTGGGTTTGTTCATTGCTTAAATAAAAATAAATATTGCAATTCCTAAACGTTAAGTTAGTACTGCTAAGTATACTTAACAGGGAAATTGCATTTTCTCATCCCGCCCGGCAAAATAGCAATTACAGGGGAAATAAGATTAATTTCTCAAAATTTTTTCATAAAGAGAGATATACTTTCGCGCACTTTCCTCCCATAGCCAGTTCTGTTTCATTCCGTTTCTCATAAGTTTCGTCCACTCTGAACGATTTTTATAGAAATCAAGCGCCCGTATAATTGTTGCATACAATAAATCTGCATTATATTCTTTAAATGAAAACCCGTTTGCTTTTTCTTTATAAACTTTTTCGTGACGAACGTCAAAAATCGTGTCCGCAAGACCTCCGGTATGTCTTACAATCGGTACCGTTCCATATTTTATGCTATATAATTGATTTAACCCGCACGGTTCATAGCGCGACGGCATTAAAAAAATATCTGCCCCGGCTTCAATTTCATGCGCCAGTGGCTCATTAAACGAGATATTTGCTGAAACCTTTGCAGGGACAATTTTAGCGTACTGTTTAAAAAAATCCTGATAGACAGATTCTCCGGAACCTAATAAAACGAATTGTATATCCAATCTAAGCAATTTATTAAAAATATTCATTACTAAATCCAGACCCTTTTGATCCGTCAGGCGTGTAATCATTGCAATTATGGGAACAGCCTTTTCCGGCAGTCCCAGCTTTCTTTGCAGGGCCTTTTTACAGACATGCTTGCCTGAAAGATCTTTGTACGAATAATTAGCCGCTATAAGCGCATCACTTTCAGGATTCCATAATGAATAATCTATTCCATTAAGAATGCCATAGATATCCTTTGACCTCGTTCTCAATACACCATCCAGACGTTCTCCAAATTCCTGCGTCTGTATCTCCTCTGCATATGTCTCGCTTACGGTGGTAATACTATCACTAAAGATAATGCCTGCTTTGAGAAAATTTATCATTCCATAGAACTCTAAATAAGCCGGGTGAAAAAGACCCCAGTCTAACCCCGTATATTTCATACAATCAGCCGGGAATAATCCCTGAAACGCAAGGTTGTGAATGGTCATTATCGTCCGTGTCTTTTTAAAACATTCGTTATTCCCGTATATCGTCTTTAAATAAACAGGAATAAGCCCGGTCTGCCAATCGTTGCAATGGATAATATCCGGACAAGGTTTTAAACGCAGCATTAATTCCAGGGCGCTTCGGGCAAAGAAGATAAAACGTTCGCAATTATCTTCATAATTGCGCATGGTACCAGGATAGTTATACAGGCCATTTCTCCCGAAATAGTGTTCGTTGTGTAAAAAATATATCGGAATATCTGTGCCGGGCAGACAACTTTTATATACACAGCAGGTTTTTGCATCGTCTCCGATGTTTACCGTAAAGGTGATATCTGTCTTATCTATAGTGCAATTACATTCTTTCACCATATTATAAAATGGCATTATTACAATAACGTTGATGCCCAATTTATTTAAATTCTTTGGTATTACACTCGAGATATCAGCCAGCCCTCCTGATTTTGCAAAGGGAAGGACCTCAGATGATAAATATACTACATTCACAATTTCATATCCTCATTGTTGTTTTGGATGTTAGCATTCCTGAGAAATTCAGCGGCAGTCTCAGGCGTAACCGTATTAATATAAAAACCACTGCCCCACTCAAATCCGGCGATGTTTGTCAGGCGTGGAATAATCTCTATATGCCAGTGATAGTATTCTATTTCTCCATAGGTAAAAGGCGTTGTGTGAATAATATAATTATAAGGAGGATATGTTAAACATGCCTCCAGCTTTAATATTGTTTTCTGTAATATCTTTGCTAATTCCTCAACCTCAAGTTTTTGTATGTTTTCAAAATGAGACGCATGCGTTTTTGACAAAATCCAAATCTCAAAGGGGAAACGGGAGGCATAAGGCGTAAAGGCTATAAAATTTTTTCCTTCCATTACAATTCTGGCGTCTGTTGCTAATTCCTGTCTGACCATATCACAAAATAAACAACGTCCCCTGTATTTGTAGAATACCTCCGATCCTTCCATTTCATGGATAACCGTAATAGGCACAATCGGAGTGACAATTAACTGGGAATGCGAGTGCTCCAGAGAGGCGCCTGCGGCTCTTCCCACATTTTTAAACAACAATCCGTAAATGAAACGTTTGTCCTTTTTTAAATCAATCATCCTGTCCCTGTACGTCCACAATATTTCTTCCACCTGCCAGATAGACATTTCCGTTAATGATGTAATGTGCAAGGGACTTTCAATAATCACTTCGTGAGCGCCTACGCCACTCATGGTATCGTATATTCCCACACCTTGTTTGTTCAATCCCCCCTCAATTTTTAATGCCGGGAATTTATTCGGCACAACCCTCACCCTCCACCCTTTTTTATTTGCATAGCTGCCTTTTTCCCTATATGCCATAATTTCAGGAGGAGTCTTGTCTTCATTGCCTTCACAAAACGGACAAAACACATCTGCACTTAATGGGGCATGCGGTTCTATCTTAAAATCGTTAGGCCGCATAGCCCGTTCCGTCGCAATAATAACCCAACGACCGGATACAGGGTCTTTTCTAAGGTCTGGCATAATTATCAATTCCCGTTATTCGCAAAATTATTATGAAGTTAGTCATTAGTCAACCGCCGTGTGTATTTTCAGGCATGCCCTCAGGAATCTCTTTGGGATGTTTAATTTTTTCCCAGTATTTTGGGTATTGAAATTTTGGACTATGGTCGAAATTGTGACATTCAAGGCAACGATTTTCGTTTACCTTGCCATATGAATCAGTGATATTTTTTATGTGATTGCCGCCTGCTCCGTGACAACTTTCGCACCCGACATGCGCAAGATTCCGGTTTGTATCATAATTTGCAAAACCAGAGACGTATCCAAATCCAACCGTATGACAACGTATACATTCGGGATCATACTGTTGTCCGCTATCGGACAATGTAGTGTATGCTTTTTGATGACTTGTATTACTCCAATGGGCATGAATTTTCTTGTGACATGTTCCGCAAGCCAAACTCCCAATATAGAAATTTCCATCTTCCAACGGTAATTTCGGGAGGTTGCTCAACAAATCCTCCTCCTTTAACGTTTGCTGATATTGCTTCAGCAATACCTGCATTTTTTCAGATGCAGCATATTTGTCGTCTAAGGGAACTATATCAACGGATGTATTTCGTATCGAGCCGCTTTTCACAACATAGTCAGCAACCGCTACGTATCTCCCCCTTGTTCCATGTGAGAGAAGAGGGGTATTATTTACATACATTAACGATTCTATTGGGTCTTCGATACCATGTCCGGTAATTACTAATCCAATTTCCGGGAATGTTTCGGCAATTTCAACAGATTCCTCCATGGGTGCGTGCGATATAAGCACGATAAGATCTGCTTTCCCTTTTATCTGGTTTATTACCGGCGTTAATGATTGAACAGGATCATATACCCTTATAAAATCCAATAAATGCCCTTTGATCAGCGACTCTGAAATAATGCTTAAAAATGCGATTTTTAACGGAATGTTGAATCCTGGCAATTCTTTTAACAGGTATTTTTTATACTTTAAAGGGAACGGCGAATTTATTTCAATATTGCCGCAAAGAAAGTCTATCGTATTTGTTTGCGAAGCAAAACTCAGAGCCTGCAGGCCAATTTCAAAATCTTTCTCGCCAAGATTGTGTAATATACACCCCATCTCTTTCATTGCAGCAAGCAAATATTCCATTTTAATCTCTTCCTGGCGTTCAGGACTCTTAATAAGATCGCCCGTACTTACCGCTATCGCAGAAATGCCTTGTGTTTCGTAATCCTTTAAAAGCGTATCCCTTCGCGAGATACCGCCCAATTGACCCTCAAAACAACCGCAGGGGGCAAGGGCGCCTTGCTCTTCACCGAAAAATATTAAAACGAATCTATCGGAAGAACTGCCGGTTTTTGCGATCAGAGAAATGAAAACAAGGAGAAATATGGCGTTATAATATTTTTTCATAAAAATATTGTAACATTTGTAACAGTGTTACACATTCTTTTTTCTATCCGAAACCGGAGCTTAATTGGAAACGGGAGCAGTTTTTATTTTTTTGACAACCCCTACCAAAACTTATTGAGAAACTACCGTAAGAATTATTTACCACTTCAATCATTTATTGTCGCCGAAATAGGGATACAAATCTCAGGCTGAAGAGAGCTATTCGAATAGATCAACAAACTGCCGTTTACCGTTCCGGTAAAATCTCCCTGATTCATATGCACACTGATTACCCGGCTATCATCATTCAGCGGAGAAATATTATATGTCATAAATGCAGGCTCTATTTCTATTTTTTCAATTTCTACACTTTTATCCACTAAGGTAACAATAACCGTTTTTTTAACTTCCCGGTTTTTCCTGACTGTTCCAAAGGACAGTTTATTCGGGTAATACGTAATATCACCTATCACCTCGCCGTTAAAAGGGATATCAATCTTTGGTTTCTTTTCGCTATTTGTATGAACAAAAATAAAACCGTTAAACTTTCCAAGCTCTTCAACACCTCTTAACGCAACCTCATAATTCCAAACATCTACACTTTTCTCTTTCTCCTTTAGTTTTATATAGGGAAAATTTGTTTCAACATTCAATATTTTTATCCTTGAACCGGGTAATGTTTTTATTTCGAGATTTACTGAACAAGAACTACCCATTCTGACTACGCCAAAATTAATTCGCTTAGGAGTAACCCTTACTTCTTCAATTATATTCACTTCAATGACCAATTTAACCTTTGGATTAACGGGGTCATTTGAATGCACAAATATTGATTTTGCTATTTTACCAACGTATTTGCCGGAATTGAATTTTACCTCGATTTCTCCCTCTTCATTTTTTTTGATATTTTTCTTTGAACTTAATGCCGCCGTACAACCGCATGCAGACTTCACCTTATCGATTATCAATTCACCGTCGCCATGATTTTTGAATTTAAATTTATGGATAACTTTTTCACCACTATAAATCTTCCCAAAATCATGGGTATATGCATCAAATTGTATAGCCGGAGCAATGCTTTCAGCATTTTTTAATTTGCCATCACCCTGTATCTTATCATCTGCAATTCCATCAATAGCATTTCCCACAACAAGCGCCAATAATAACACAAAACCATACATTGCCATTTTACGCATAATTAGTATCCTCTAAAACCAATACTCAAAAATAACAAATTATCTGCCGGGAATTATCTCTTTTTCATAAAAATCATGGCTACTGTTTGTTATTTAAATACATATACACCATAAAATAAATAAAAAAAGATAATTATTGAACTCAGCCTGTATGAATCGATAAGATATGCTTCACTTTTGTTTTTGATTGAATTATAGTGCAAATTTTCTCGTAACAATTTAGTTTTTTGAAAAAATATGGGCGAAACATTTGCCCGTTTAGGCACGAACGCATTTATGCCAATTTATAGCAAATGCTTCGCCCATGCTTTTATTTTCTTTACTCCCTGAAAGGAAATTTGTTATGAAAATGGTTTTAATACCCCTTTTTACCAGCATTGCATTGTCCTGCATTACATCAGACATATTCGCAGGGATTCTGGAGAAGGTGATAGACGGCAAGGCATCAATTATCGATTTAACTTATCCACTAAACGAAAAAAATGCGCACTGGCCTGTAGGGGCATATGAACCATTCAGATATGAAGTAATCGCTTCATTAAGAAAAGACAAGGTCTTTTCGGGAAAATACAGCACACCGGAACATTTAGGCACACATATTGATGCGCCAAATCATTTTGAGCCGAATCAATCTTCCGTAGACCAAATACCTTTCGAACAATTAGTCGGCCCCGCTATTGTGATTAACATACAGGAAAAGGTAAAAAGAAACCAGGATTATACCCTGTCTGCCGAAGATATACTGCACTGGGAAAAAGAGCACGGCACAATTCCTCAGGGGGCCATTGTTTTGCTTTATACCGGATGGTGCAAGCGATGGGATAATAATGAACAATACAAAAATATGGACAACTGCAACAGGATGCATTTCCCCGGTTATTCTAAAGAAGCGGCGCTTTTTTTAATACAGCAAAGAGAGATAAAGGGCATTGGCATTGATACCTTAAGCGGAGATTGCGGTATGTGTTCGGACTTTCAGGTGCATCATATAATAAATGGCGCAGGCAAGTACATACTTGAAAATGTAGCAAACCTCGACAAATTGCCGCCAAAAGGCACCATACTTATCCTCGCACCGATTAAAATAGAGGGAGGTTCGGGAGGACAATGCCGGATGTGGGCATTGCTGTCTGAATAATCTTCATATTTTTACGAAATGATTTGTAAGGAGAATAAAAATGTCTGCTCCAATCCCTGTTAAAACTTTTATATATCTGCAAACATCACTCATTGTTATTTCCTGTTTGCTCTTCTTTCCGGGCTGCGCCACACAGCATGAACATACAAATGTTCCAACCCTTGAAGTGGTTAAACAAAAAGAAGAAAAAAACTTTGCCGTAGAAGAGTCGTTACACTGCATCTCATGTCATAAAAAATCCAACGTTGCTCATCATCTGAATGTCGAATGGCAAACTAACAAACACGCCGTAATGAATGTCGGCTGCAAGGATTGTCACGCTGTTTCTCCTGAATTTGACGAAACAGAAAAAGAGTCATTTCAAAAAAAAGAAACCAGTTGTTCTGACAAAGGCGTTCAACGTATGGTATCTCCACAGATTTGTGGACGCTGTCACATGAAACAATACAATGAGTTCATGCAAAGCAGCCACTCATCCAGTTGGGATTCAGTGGTTGATTTTCAAAAAAATGTTCCATTCTCATCGGACGATCTTTTAACTTCCTGCGAATCATGTCATACCATACAATTTAAATGCAATTCATGCCATACCCAGCATGTAACCGGACAGTCTCACATAAAATCTCCCGCTGTTTGTGGCGTCTGCCACACCGGTTCTGATCATTCGCAGTATGAAATCTACATGGATTCTAAACACGGTATGGTGAGTTCCGCTATTCGATCTGCAAAAGAGGGCTATTCCGAATCCGCTTACTTATCATCACCCGTTTGTGTCACGTGCCATATGCCTGACGGCACACATGATACACGCTTCGGACTATCCGGCGAAATGGGCGGCAAATCACCCTATTCAGAGAAAGAAGAAGAGAAAGGCTTCAATAAAGAAGATTCATGGAAAGAGAAAAATGATATGTTGGTACTATGCAATAAATGCCACTCCCCCGCTTTTTCAAAAGATGCGCTGGTGAGCGCAAAAAATGCGCTGAAGTTATTGAATCCGATCGTAAAGGAGGCAGAAGAATTGATGCTGGATCTTTACAGGGAGAAACTACTCTTACCGGAATTGACAATACCGCTAAATAGCAGTTATCCTGAGCATGCATATTTTACAGGAGAATACCCCTTGCACAGCACTGTTTCAAAGGCGGAAGGTATTTTTATACGTCTGACAAAACGCCATGCGGCTATTGCCGGAAAAGCGCTTCATCATATGAATGTAAATTATGCGTATTCTCATTGTTGGCCGGAAATGTTAAATGATTTACGAGCGTTAAAAAATGAGGCAAATAATCTACGGCAGGAAGCGGAAATTAATCGAAAAATGAAGATCAAGCTCAGGTAGTGAGTGTATCCGCAATAATGCAAAACCTGCGTTTCAAAATACGTTGTATCGTATTTTCTCACAAAACAAGTCATTGTAATGTCCAATTATTATACCTTGCGATATAACCCTATGTAGGGATGAGGCATTTGCTATAAATTGTCACAAATGCGTTCATACCCAAACTTATACATGCTTAGCCCCTACGTTAATGCTTGTTTATTTGATCCATCTCTGAGAGAAGGTCGCCATATCTAAATTCCCTGTCTCCTTCCATAAGAACATGTAAGGCATCCAGGGTATCATAAAGTTCTTCTCTGTCATTATCGTTATAATATTCTGAAAAAATCTTTTTATGCTTTCCCATCATAATTCCTCCAAACAATTGTAAAAAAATAATTAATACGGCCTTTCTTTTGAGCAATCAGCATGCCATGAATTATGTACTATGATAAAATTACGAAATCCGAAGCAGATTCTAATGACAAAATAATTTGAAATTATAATTAACATTTAATTTGTATAGAGGCGCACGGCTGTGCGCCTCTACACAAAATTCTTCTCTAAAGTGTTTGAATTAGAATAGTTATAAATTTATCATTAAATGCATTTTTTAAAGGTGGGGTGACGTTTACAACAAATAAAAAATTCTAAATTCAAATAATGTGAGATTTTGTACCAAATAAACTGAGACGCAGCATTTCTGCTTATGCAACGGATGTTCACCCCTGCCAAAACGCATAAGTGCTTAATACATAGTTTGTTAAGGCTGTATTTTTAATAAATATGTAGTCACTAATATATTGTTATTATCCGACAATATACTTGACGGATAATGGTTGTTATCTGTACAATGGTGGACATGCATATTGTAGAGAACAAGTCAAAATCCGGTAAAAAAATCTATCGATCTACCCTTCTGCGGGAATCGTACCGTGAGGATGGGAAGGTCAAGAAA
>NZ_CAADGZ010000013.1:0-51392 GCF_900696675.1 uncultured Candidatus Kuenenia sp.
TGAGCCACCCTTAATTTGCTTCTTTCTCCCGCGATATGGGGCCTCTTATGTCACAAAATATCTCGTAGTATATTGATTGCTTCGGAAAAGACCCTCGCAATGACAAGCTGAGCCCCCCCCTACAATGACAAGCAGAGACCTTTTGGATGGCCCTATACATTTGAACCGGTACAGAAACAGAAATGCCAGATGTTTCCGACTCGAAAGTAAGACTACAAAAAATAGCTCAAGCACAGATACCGCAATATGATATGGCTATAAAACCATTTTCATCGTTTCTGGGTGTTGCAAATGCAACATGATGACTGCTTGTGGTATTTTACCCTCAAGCTGGAAGCTTGAGTTACTATTCTTCCCCTCCCCCCTGCTAATGGCATTTTTACAAAAAATCGGGAATGCTCCCGTTGAGTTGAGTTGGGGGGGATACTACTCTACTCTTAACCGCCTACCTTGTGCATAACCACATGCCCTCTGCCGGAATGTTTGCGGGGTTTTAAATGTGCGGCACGGATAAAGGCGTCCTGAAGCAATTCTTCGCTGAAATTGTTCCGCAGTATAGACTTCAAATCAACCTCTCCTCCCGATAAAAGACAAGAGCGAAGTTTTCCTTCTGAAGTTAACCGAAGCCGGTTGCACGAATCGCAAAAAGGCTGGCTTACAGCGGAAACAAATCCTATCGTGCCGAGAGCCCCTTTTATTTTATATACTCGTGCGGCGCCGCTGCCAAGCACTGGTTTAGGTAGAGGAATCAGTTCATTATCTTTTTCGATAGTACTTATTATTTCAGAGGAGGAAATGAATTTATTTTCTGAAGTCAGGCTGCTTTTATTCATCGCCATATATTCAATGAAACGCACCTCGATATCACGTTCCAGTGTAAGTCTTGCAAAATCTTCAAATTCATCATCATTAATGCCCTTCATTGCAACTACATTGATTTTTGTATTTTTAAATCGTAATTGAAGGACTTCTTCTATGCCGTCCAATACATCACTTAAATTCCCTCCGCGCGTGATTTGTTTGTATTTTGTTTCCTGAATGCTGTCAAGGCTGATGTTTAGCCTAAACACCTCAATTTTCCGGAGTATTTTTGCATAGTCTTTCAGGTAAATGCCGTTTGTTGTCATTGCAAGGTCTTCTATGCCCTCTACCTTTGCCAGCATTCTGATAAATGAATCAATACCCCTTCGGACAAGCGGCTCTCCGCCGGTTAATCGAAAACTTGTTATGCCGAATTTTAAGGCAGATTGTATGATAGCTATTATTTCTTCATAAGTAAGGATATCCTTATGTTCCATAAGCGCAATGCCGGCTTCCGGCCTGCAATAAGTGCACCTGAGATTACAAAGCTCTGTTACCGAGATTCGCAGCCGGTTTATCTGCCTGGAATATGAGTCCGTAATAGCCATTAAGTTATTCCTCAACCATTTTCAACATTATAATTTATTTTTGGTATGATGTGGTATTCCTTCATTTTCCTCCACAAAGTGGTGGTGGAAATTCCTAAATTATTTGCCGCTTGCTTGCGGTTTCCTGCAAATTTCTTTAAGGATTCTACAATTGTTTTTCTTTCCTGTTGGGCTAATGCGGCTCTGATTCCTCCGGAATCGTGAAGTATGTCGATAGAATCATGAAAAAGGGATTCCTGTATTGCAAGGTCTGCCGGCATGATGCGGCCATTTTTTGATAATGTAATTGCCCGTTCAATCACATTTTCCAATTCCCTGATATTCCCGTACCATGAGTAGTTTAAAAGTGTACTCATCGCAGTTTCGGAAATTTCAGGTATTTTCTTGTTGAGTTTGTGTGAACACGCATTTACAAAATAATTCACCAGGGCGGGGATATCCTCTTTTCTTTCCCTAAGGGGCGGTACATGAATTCTTATGACGTTTAACCGGTAGAATAAATCTTTTCGAAAGCCGCCGTTTTTAGTAGATTCTTCAAGATCCTTATTCGTTGCGACAATAACGCGTACATCAAGGAATACAGGTTTATTATCACCAACCTTGCGGATTTCTCCGTTCTGCAGAAACCTTAGTAGTTTAACCTGGGTGGAAAGCGACGCCTCGCCAATTTCGTCTAAAAATAAAGTCCCCCCCTGCGCCTCAAAAAACAGCCCCTTTTTATCCTTTACCGCACCGGTAAAGGAACCCATAACATGCCCGAAAAATTCGCTTTCCTGCAAATATTCAGGCAGTGCTCCACAGTTCACTACCACAAATGGTTTGTTGCTTCTTGGACTGTTGTTATGTATGGAACGTGCAACCAGTTCTTTCCCCGTCCCGCTTTCTCCGGTTATTAATACCGTACTTTCACTGTTCGTCAGTTCTGCCAGTATATTCAGTATTCGCATCATTACCGGAGAATTGCCAATAATACCTTCAAATTTGTAATGTTCTTTTGTGCCTTTTTGTAAATTATTAACCTTTTCAGACAAACGTTTCTTTTCCAGTGCACGCTCAATGACGGAAAGCATATCGGGCAGATGAAAGGGTTTTGTGATGTAATCGTATGCCCCGTCTCTTATCGCCTGGATAGCACTGTTAATAGTGCCAAATGCAGTCATGACAATAACCTCCGTTGAGGGGTTGATTTCTTTTACGTTTGACAGCACTTCAAGTCCGTCCATAATTCCCATTTTCAGGTCCACAATAATTAAATCATAGCCAATTTCTTTTTGCTGTTGTATGGCCATTTCGCCATTATCAACCCCTGTAACCTTGTAACCAGCCCTTTTCAGAGCAATTACAAGAGATTCTCTCATATTTTTTTGATCTTCAACGACAAGAATAGTATACATAATTTTTAAAAACCTCAAACGGAAACGGTGCGGGATTTCTTATTGTTTAACGGTAGCCTGATTGTAAATATTGTACCCCTGTTTTGTATGCTTTTTACATCGATCGTACCGTCATGATTGTCTAAAATGCGGTGTACGATGGAGAGCCCTAATCCGGTGCCTCTTGATTTTTTTGTGGTAAAAAAAGGCTCAAAGATCTTTTTAATTCTTTCCGGCGGTATGCCGATACCTGAATCGGAAATGATAATTTCTATTTTATCATCATTCGGGACTCCGGTTTTTTTCAGGCTAATGGAGATTTCACCTCCATTTGGCATGGCGTCTATAGAGTTTATCAATAAATTCCAGAATACCTTTTTTATCCAGATTCTATCCAGAAATATCTTTGGAAGGGCTTTGCTATAGTTCTTTTTAATCCTGATATTCCCGTTGAACCTGGCGTCTTTTTTCAAAAGAATTAATGTCTCCTCAACCATTTTTGCAATGTCACTTTTGGTAAAATGGTATTCGGCGGGATGCGCAAAGGTAAGGAAATTGGAAATTATATTATTCAGCCACTCGGTCTCTTCAACAACCATATTGAACAGGTTTTTATCATCGTCGCTAAGAACCAAATCTCTCTTCAGCATGCAGACGGAATTTGATATTGCTCCGAGCGGATTCCTTATTTCATGGGCAATGGAAGCCGCCAATTCGCCAATGGACGCCAGCCGCTCTGAACGGCGTATTTGCTCTTCTATTTTCTTTTTTTCAGTAATGTCTTGTATAATGCCTTCAACACCGATCACACATCCGTTCTTATTTTTTATAGGATATGTGTTTTGAGAAAACCAGAGTTCTTTGCCGTTTTTGCAATAAACCCTGTATTCCAGACCCTTAAATACCTTTGTTCTGCCGCCAATGATTTCTTTTGTTATATGCTTAACCAATGCAACATCATCCTTGTGGATTATTTTAAATGCTAAAGAAGGTGCATCATAAAACTCCTGGGGGAGGTATCCCGTTACATTTTTTAATGCATTGTTGAGGAACATAAACCTTCCGTTTTTATCAAGACGGAAGATGATGTCTTCTATATCTTCTACCAGATTTCTGTATTTTTCCTCAGAGTATTTGATTCTATCAAATAGGCGTGTATTGTCAATTGCAATAGCTAGCTGCGGAACAATCTTATTAATAACATCCACGTGTGCTTCTGTAAAATTGTTTACCTTTTTGCTTCCGAAATTAAGGCTTCCTATGATTTCTCCCTTGCAAATTAAAGGGACCGACAGGCGGGATTTAATACCTTCCTTTGATAAAATAGGGTCTGTTGAAAACGGGCCTCTGGAAGTATCGTGAACGACAAAAAACTCACCGTCTTCCACCACCTTTCCCGCCAGTGTACCCTGTTTAGAATACTGCACCCCCTCTTCCAATTCAGAAAAACGATAATCTTTCGAAACGGCGAAAGTCAAAAATTCAACCCTCTTTTCATCAAGCAATGCAATGCTTAAGCGGTCAAAAGCAATTACTTTGTGAAATTCTTCGCTGAGGGACTTATAAACCTCTCTGATATCCAGTCTTGAGGCTAATATTTTATTTATATTATTCAGGATATCTTTTTCCTGCTCAATCTTCTTCCACTCAGTCAGGTCTATAATAATACCTTCGTAGCCAATGATGTTGTTCCGCATATCCCTTCTCAGGCTGCCGGTCATCATACAGGGAATTTTGCTGCCGTCCTTTCTTTTTAACGCTATTTCGAAATCCTTTACATAACCGTTTTTGTTTATGGTTTCTTTTATTATTTTACCTTCTGACGCTTTGTAAAATAAATGATGAATCAGGTTGAGTTGTAAAATATCATTCTTTGTGTCATAACCAAACAATTCAATGCCGGCCTGATTAATATCGACAAACTGACAATTTATATCACAGAAAAAAACGACGTCTTTGCTTGATTCGAACAAACGTTTATATTTTTCTTCAGAGATGATTAATTTATGTGTTCTTTCTTCGATAATTCTTTCAAGGTGAACCGTATAATTATTGACCTCTTCTTCCAGTAACTTTTGTTCGGTAATATCCCTTATGATTATTACGTAACCTGTTGGTGAGCCGCTGAAAGAATTCCTCCTGGTGATGGTTGTATATCCGGTAAATGTTTTTCCATCTTTACGCACCAGTTTCATTTCATCTTTGTAGCTGCCGGTAAATAATGCAGATTTAAGTATTTTTTGAAATTTTCCGGACAGTATTTCTTCTCTGGTGTATAACATTTTTATATTTGATTTGTTTATCATTTGTTCCGGCGCATATTGAAACATTCTTGTTGCGCCTTCGTTAAATTCCAGAATATTTCCACAAAGATCACTTGCAATGATTGAATGTTCCGTAGAACTGACCAGAATGCTTTTTAAGAAATTTGTCGCCTCTTCCAGTGCTGTTGTTTTTCCCTGAACGGATGCTGACATGACATTAAACGCATCTCCCAGTTCCTGTATTTCATCCCGTGTGTTTATTTCCACGCGTTGCGAAAAATCTCCGGCAGACATTTTACGAGTTGCTTTTGTTAAGGTAAGAATGGGGGTGCCTATTTTTTGGCCGGTTATAAAAGCAAATGCGATCCCCGATATCGCCATAATAATGCCTGCAACGGTCAAATAAGAAAGTATTTTTGATATAGAATTCTTAAGTTCATTCATAACGAGAGATATTTTATCTGCATCAACTTCGACAATAATACCCCACTGCAGTTCGGGAACCCAATGCCATGCCCCCAGTACGGTTTTTCCGGCGTTATTAACATAACCAATCATGTCATATCCATTAGCGCCGGCTAAACATGCTTTTACACTCCTGGTAAATTGGTTTGTTCCCGGTTCTGTCAGGAGGGTTTTTAGTGGCATTTCTTTGGCAAAATTTCCTGTAGTGTGGAGGAGTTTTCCAGGAGCCAATCCGGCAATAAATTGCCCTTCCCTATTGATAATGTGTACTGCGTAATTATCTCCATGTGGTATTTCTAATATCTCTTTACTGAGGAAAGAGAGGTCTGATTTTAATACTACTATACCCACTATATGCCCATTTTCTTTTATTGGTATGTAGGCATATAATGTGTTAAAAATTGCCTGCCAGTTTTGTGCTTCAAGTGTATCAAATGTAGTTATAGGAGGTGTTTCTGAAAAACATATTTCACCACCCCCTGCCTGGAGAAAACCCTTACTGCCGGCAATGTTTAACCCTATAATGCTACCGTCAGTTGACACACAAATATTACCGTCAATGTCACTGATAATAAATTCATGTAAATTGTTTTCCGTGGATAGGAGAGAAACGAATCGTGTGGTGGTAGTGTTATCTGCTTTTGCTAAACAAACAGCAGCAGCCATAAAAGGGTTTTTTGCGAGATGTTCCGCATCTCGCCGTATTTTTTTTAACCGGTCATTCAACAGAAAAGCTTTTTTAGAGGTAATCAGTTGTAAATTATTAATGGTCGTTTCATGGATAGCTTTTCGTGCAGTGGGATAAGCGATAAGACGCATCACCAACAATGGAGTAAGGACAGCCAGCAGGAAGAAAAATATTAATTTTATTCTGATAGAACGAAACATAAGAGGTCTCTTTTTTGTTTTAAAATATCCGTTATCTCTCTCTCTTTTTATGATCGTGACGCTCAGATGGATCGGGAGAAAAATATGAAAAAACACCTGTTTTTTGCAACACGTTAATCCTGAAAGTCGGGCAAGAAACCCCTCCTACGTTATCCTGGTTAAAATCAGCGGGAGGGTAACATTATTTTGCGGCGGGCAGTTATTAGCGGAGTATGTTTTGTGAGGAATACGCTTATTATTTGAATAGTATGGGCGGAGTCATTATAAACAACTACTCAGACAGCATTCCTTATTCAACAAAGTTAGGGTCTACAGGTACTTTACCCAAAAAAGGGACTTCCCTGTATTCTCTTATTTCCGTGTTTTCTTCTGTTTGTTTTCTGACAAATACTTCACACTTTTTGCTTATCTCGCTAAAGGCCTTTGCTCCTTCCGAATCAGGAAAAGCAGTTACAAATGCCTCGCCATCATCACATTTCTTTGTGACTTCAGGATCCAACGGTATCTTGCCAAGAAATGTCAATCCTAATTCTTTGCAAATCTTTTCGCCGCCTCCCGTTTTAAACACTTCTATGTGCCCTTTGCAGTGGGGACATACTAAATCACTCATGTTCTCTACCACGCCAATGACCGGCACATTGCTGTCTCTCGAGAAATAAACCGATTTCTTTACATCAAGCAAAACTACATCCTGGGGCGTCGTGACAATAACAGAACCATCCACTTTGCCAATAAGTTCAATGATTGAAATGGCCTCGTTGCCTGTGCCCGGCGGTAAATCAACCAGCAGATAATCCAGTTTTCCCCAACAGATACTTCCCATTAATTCACATAAAAAATCCCACTTTGCGGCATCTCTCCATATTGTGGGAAGCGCGGGATCTTCGATGAGAAAGGAAAGAGAGGCAATCTTTAAATTTGGGAGCACTTCTAACGGTAGTATGCCTTCTTCTGTCCCCTTAAGTCTTTGTCCCTCTACTCCCAGCATCATGGGTATATTTGGCCCGTGTATATCCGCGTCGGCAACGCCTACCTTGTATCCCTTCAAAGCCAATGTCACGCCAAGATTTGTAGTGACGGTGCTTTTTCCCACACCGCCCTTATTACTCATTACAACGATTTTGTAGGTAATCTCCTTCATGCGTTGGGCGATTGCCCATTTATTGTGTTCTATATGGTCTAATTGGCAGGAAGACTGTTTATCACAAAGTTCACAAGTAAACGGTATCTTACAGTCAGACATCATTACCCCTTTCATAAGTTTGTTCTAATCGCTGACGCCAAAAATGGCACAACGTATTTGTTGGTGTGAGATGAAAAAATTACCTGTTCCAATAAAGAAAAATACCGCATCTTTCTCCGCATTTTTCTAACATAGTGTGTGTTAATGGTATGATATTTTTTACGGACGTTAACCCTGCGGAAGCGTCTTGATTGCACACGTACTGTTTATCGTACTGCATACGTATTCGCAAATACCACAACCGACACATTTTTCTTCGTTAATTACCGGTTTGCCGTCTTCCTGATACAAGGCTTCATCCTGTAAAGGACACTTAATATAACACAGGTGACAATCCTGGTCGTCCCATGCAAAGCATTGTGACTTATTGATACGTGCAATCCCCATTTTTACCTGAGTAACAGTATCGACGGGCTTTAATGCGCCGTCTTTGCACGCCTCAATACACAATAACCCGTTACATAATACACACGGACTTTCCTTTGGTTTTATAACGGGAGTGCCAATCGCCACATCCATAAACCCTTCGTATCGCTTAATGGCCTTTGCGGGACAAACCATTATGCACTCATCACAACGGGTGCATAATGAGAGAAATTCCGTTTCTTCTATTGCTCCTGGAGGACGCAAATAATCCCCTTTTGGCATTATCCGGTCGATTTTTTTGCTTGTATAATCTGCGGCTTTGTTGCCAACATAATAAAATAAGTCTTTAAAGAACTGTCGCCTGTCAACAATTTTATCAGAGTCGCCCATTTCAAATCCCGCAACAATCAAAAATAATGAGAAGTTTTAGTTAATGATAAATCCTAAAATGAATCTACTTCAATTAAAATATCTTGTCAAGGTCAAATCCTTATCATAATCTAATGCCAAAAAAAGTGGGGGAATAAGAATTCTTTAACCATAAACACCTTCTGTTACGATATCTCTCCCACTAACCCATTAAAATAAATTTGCATCTTTTTTGATTGTTTGTTACATTCACCATTCATAGTATTACCCGACAAAACTACTTTTTTTATAAGTTTTTCTTCGCGCCATTCGTACTCTTCGTGGTAAAACTCCTTCTGATTGCAGCTTAGTTGCGTTATGTATCATATATACCTTTTTCGTTTTATGGAGAAGCTTTAAAGTGGCAAAAAAGACCGCTGATAATAAAATGACCTGTTCCTTTTGTGGTAGAAATCGTGAAGCCATAGGGCGATTGATACAGGGGAATGCGAACAGTTTTATTTGTAATGAATGTGTTGACACATGCTACATGTTGTTTAAGAAAGAGCATGCCTCCGTCGCCGATGTTAGGCCGGCGGGCAAAATTCTTACTCCGATGGAAATAAATGATAAATTAAACGAATACATCATAGGACAAGAAAAGGCAAAAAGAACACTTGCCGTTGCTGTATATAATCATTATAAACGATTGCTAACAAGCAACAGAGGCAAGGATGATGAGGTTGAAATAGAAAAAAGCAATATCCTGTTAATTGGCCCTACAGGTTCCGGCAAGACGCTTTTAGCCCGCACACTCGCGAAACTGCTCAATGTTCCTTTTGCTATTGCAGATGCAACAACTCTGACAGAAGCAGGATACGTTGGAGAAGACGTAGAAAATATTTTGCTGGGTTTGTTAAGAAATGCGGATTTTGATGTAAAGCGCGCACAGCAGGGAATTATTTACATAGACGAAATAGATAAAATCGCAAGAAAGAATGCAAGCAGTTCCATTACCCGGGATGTTTCAGGTGAAGGGGTACAGCAGGCATTATTAAAGATTTTGGAAGGTGTGGTATCGAATGTCCCTCCCCAGGGGGGAAGAAAACATCCGGAGCAAAAATATATACAGATAGACACAAAAAACATCCTCTTTATTTGCGGCGGAACTTTTAGCGGCGTTAATGAGATTATTAAGAGGAGGATTGGCAAGGCGAGTATTGGATTTGATACAAAAAAAAGTACTCACGAAACCTCCGATAATGATACATCCCTGGGCGCTCTTCTGAATAAGGTTGAAGTTGAAGACCTTATTGAATACGGCATGATTGTGGAGTTTATGGGGAGATTGCCGGTAATTGTATCATTATTGCCGCTTACGGAACAGGATATGATCAAGGTAATGACTGAGCCGAAGAATGCATTGGTAAAGCAATACCAAAAATTCTTTGAAATGGAAAATGCTAAACTGGAATTTACCGATGAGGCACTGATGGCAATTAGTAAAATAGCGCTGAAAAAAGAAACTGGCGCAAGGGCATTACGTTCTGTATTTGAAAGTTTTATGTTAGATCCTATGTATCACTTGCCTGACTGTAAAAATGGTTCAACCTTTTTAGTTACCCCTGACGTTGTGAATGGCAAGATACCTTTGATTGCCCAGGAATTAAAGAAAACGGCGTGACAATTTTCCCGCCCCGATATATATAAGAACAACTGAACGTCCCCCTCTGTGTAGTTACAAACATAGTACCTTAAAACCCAAGGTAATTATTTTTCATTAGGCGGCATTTAATCCGCATCTATACTGCAAACAAGACACTGATTTTCTTTCGCTGATTTACCTGCAAAGGTGTCTTCATGTATAAAACTGTTGCATACCACGCATTTCTTGTTTTCTATTAGATCAATTTTTCTACGGTAATATCCTAACGCTTCAATCTTTGTACGAATGATTTCCCTCCTTCTTTCAAACCCATAGCATGCCGCAAGAAACGATCTGAAATCAAAGCGTTGTGTTACGAGCATGATGAGTTGGAATCCGTTTTCATGCCCCGCTGTGGATGCATCAATTCTGGCATAAATAACAGACGCCTTTTTTTTACTCTTTTCATTTACTTTAAATATAATGCCGCCGCCTCTTTTCAATAAGGTATGTTTTACATAGGTGTCATGAAGGTATTTCCCCAATGTTTGTTCAATAAGGGATTCCGAAATATCCGGTGGAAATTGCATTTTGTAAAGTATGAATTTTACGTCTGATTTGTCTGTTGGTTCAGGTATGAGTTCATGTATGCTGAAGCCGGAACAATATTTTTGTATACCGGCAATTTTCCCGGCGAGCGTTTCCCGTTGTAATGCTTCTTCTGTGATGGCATTTGAAAGGAAAGAAAGGTGATAGATATTTATGCCATAAGCAAAATCTACCGCCGGTTTTCCATCTATAAATTCTCCTATATACCCTGATAAGGCGTAATAATAAGGGGTAATGTGGGGCAGCGCCATCATAAGAGAACGCGCAATAGCTACCCCTATAAAACGTTTCGGGATTAAACGCAGGACAGGGTCGATTTCGGCAATAACCCGCAGTGTAATCTGATTTTTTTTGCCGTCGGCAACATGTTTAATATCTTCCCGCAAAAAGGGAGGAAAAGTGGTGTGTTGGGTCAGGCTTTTTTTATGAGTTGCCGTTGGGCATGCGCCGCAGCCAGTACAATTTACTTCAATACCCTCCCTGCCTAAACAGTAATCCTGTTCGGTAAAATTTATGGAACGTTCGTATTCTTTCCATAAAAAATGTTTAGTAATGCCTGTATCAATTTCATCCCAGGGGAGTATCCGCTCTTCGCTCTTTTTTTGAAAAAAGTCATTTTCTGAAAGACCTGACTCCTCTAAATATATTTTCCAGTTCTTTTTCACTTGTTTGGGAACCGTATTGTAATAAATAAAATCATCGGCAATCGATGAACGTATAAGGGCGGGGGTTAATCTGCGATCACCCATTGCCAGGAGCTGCATCAGCCAGGTATCTTCATGGGAGGCGCTTTCACGAAATTCCATAGCGTTGACTTTGCATGTATTTTCTATTGCAATAAATATCTTTTTATTTTCCTCAAGCGCTGTCTTGCAAATATCGAATTGGAGTGGAGTGTGTGGCGGATAGTACAAACGCGTCAGGCTGAAAATAACCCTTGTTTTGCAATGAGAGAGGTTTTTTAAATCGGCGAGGCTTTCCACAAATCTGCTGAATTCCTCAAGATCTTCTTTGTTTTCAAGTCCTGTGTAAATCAAAAAAATCTTGAGTTCCCGCATACCATTTTCGAATAAATATTCACAGGCAGTATATATTTGGTCTTCGGTAAGATTCTTATGCAGGTAACGGCGCAATCGTTCACTGATGCCTTCCATACCACAGCTTACCGTAGTCTTGCCAATGATTCTTTGCACCTCTGCGAGGAATTTATCTGTAGAGAGGAGGTCGAAGCGCTGGCTTTTCAGATTTACATTGGTGATTTCCCGGTAAAACGACAGGATCATGGGATAGAGTTCCGTGTGGGTATTAAAGTTAAAACTCATGAGGTTTATGGTATCCAGCCCCTGAAGCGCCTTTGCCTTTTTCATACTTTCTGACAATTTTGCCAGCGATCTTTCCCTGTACGGTTTCCGCTCCCAGCTTTCCGCACAGAACGAGCAAAAACATGGGCATCCATTGCTGATTTGTATACTACCGCTGCCCAAATCTTCAGGGTCATACCATATCGGGCCTGATTCCAGCGTCCGTGTTTGATCAAGGTCATATACTATGGCGCTCTTTACCGGACAGGATACGTAAGGCGCCTTCGGGGCAATTTCCGATAATTCCTGTGCCGATAGATTGTTTTGTACAATTGTTTTATAGCGGTGTTCATATTTATCGGGTTCATAAAACCCGTCTACTTTGCCGTGGCATCCCTTTAATATCCTTGCCTTTGTCCAGCCAAGTGCCTTTCCTTGTTTTACTATTTCAAGGAATTGTTTTACGGCGTACTCTCCTTCGCCAATAAACACAGCATCCACAAGTCCGTAATGATTTTTACCGCCCTGTTCATTCACCGTTCCGTGTAGTGTTTGGGTAACAGCAGCATTAGCGCCTCCCAGCACAATCAGAGGAATAGTATTTTGATCAATGCGCTCGCTTTTATAAAGGGGTATGCCTGAAAAGAGCAATAATTTGGGCAAATTAAGCATTTCCAGCACAAAGGAGTTGCTTATACCAATGACGTCAAAAGCACAAGGCGGCTCCTTTGTGGTGGTTCCCACCCAAAGTGGAATTTTTGCATCGATCATTATTTTCAGGTCTTTGGGAGGCGGAAGAAAGGCAAAGTCGGTAAAGACCCCTTCGGTTTCCTGTGCTATTTGCGCTATCAATGCGTGGGAGATAGAAGCAGACACATCGCGGTATGTTGACAGGCGGCATATAAGAAATCGCACTTCAGATTCAGAAAACAGGGCTGGGGACATAGTATTAGGCTCCCCGCCTTTTAACCAAAGACCTGCAATAGAAAGAGAGTAATACTTCTCTTCATACCACTGACGGATTTCAGAAGAAGATTTTAGACAATCTGCTGGCATTGTACAAAACATAGTGGGCAGTGAAAGAAATTAAAAAATTATGTGATTGTTTACACAACAGTGTATAAAAGGTATGATATGGCATTGTATCTGATAGGCAGTGATTTTACAATGATTTGAATTGTAACGTGAATAATCCATGATTCAGCCCCCCTTTTTAGTACCTTAGCAGTAATTTCTTTGCATTTTTTGGCAAAATATTTAATGGTGAAATACGAAATGCTAAATACGAATCCACCCCCTGCACCCCCGCCAGCGGGGGACATTCTCCCCCTTTGGAGCTGGCAAGGGGGAGGATTTGGGAATTTGTTTCGTATTTCGTGCTTCGTATTTTTTATCTCGCACTTGTTTGGTTCTGGCTATGCCAGCCTTGGGTTCCCAGTTTTTAATATACATCATTTATGTCAATATTTATAGATACCGCCACTCCGGAAGAAGCAAAGATAGCAAAGGATTTCGGATGGGTTAAAGGAATTACGACAAATCCCTTGCTCCTTGCCGGAGCAGGCAGGAAGGCTGAATCCGTATTAGCACAACTTGCAGAACTCAATATGGGAAAGCTGTTTTATCAGCTTATTTCATCTAATAGTAAAGACATGCATAAGGAAGCCCGTATGGCAAAAGAGATTGCAGGCGACCAGCTTGTACTGAAAATCCCTCCGGTTGCCGCCGGGTTTCAGGCAGTTTATTCTCTTTCAAAAGAAATACCCTGTTGCGTAACTGCACTATACAGCGTATCACAGGCATTAGTGGCAAGTGAGGCAGGCGCACAATACATTGCGGTGTATGTTAACCGCGCAACAAAGTTGATAGGAGACGGGCTTGCGCTTCTGAATGCAATGTCAAAGATACTTCACGGTAGCACCACGGAAATTCTGGCGGCAAGCATCAAATCTTCTGAAGAAGCAAGCAGCTCGCTTCTTTGCGGCGCCGACCATCTGACCTTGCCTTTTAACATATTATCCACATTGTGCATTCAT
This sequence comes from uncultured Candidatus Kuenenia sp., assembly GCF_900696675.1. Classification (NCBI taxonomy): domain Bacteria; kingdom Pseudomonadati; phylum Planctomycetota; class Candidatus Brocadiia; order Candidatus Brocadiales; family Candidatus Brocadiaceae; genus Candidatus Kuenenia; species uncultured Candidatus Kuenenia sp. Next base: position 13,948 of record NZ_CAADGZ010000013.1, read on the forward strand.
GAACATTCGGAAGAAGCGGTGCGTCAGTTCAACTCAGGGGGAACAGGGATTCAGATTGAAGTAAAATGAATAAGAGATAAGAAGCTTTCTGAAATTATTGAAAGGATTGAAACGGATTTGTCATTCAAAAGATTCCAGGCGGGTCCAGGTTTGTAACCTGAACCCGCAGATGTAGTTTCCGGCGCCGTTACGTTCCCGAACAGCAATTTGGGGTGGGCATTTCCAGTAGTCCTTAAATTTTTTATTAGCCGAAAATCAACATCTTCATCGGCAAGGATTTTAAGTGGCAATTAATTCCTCCAGTTCAATTACGTCTGCGGAATATGAAAGAGCAGCCAGGATATCCTCTTTTGTGAGATGAGGATATACCTCTAATAATTCTTCTACGGTTATACCTTCCGATAGCTTTCTCAGAACATGTTCAACGGTTATTCGCGTCCCTTTAATTATAGGTTTACCAAGCATTATTGCCGGATCTGTTATTATTTTCCCTTTATAAATCATTGCTATTGCCTCCCCGATAAATGAAATACCTACAATACCGTTACAATTTAACCCTTCGTAAATATAACCAATTACGTTGACATTAATCAAGCATTCAACTAACATTTTTCGTTAAATAAAGCTTTACGCAATGATTTAACAATTACTTTTCCCAAAAAACCAAAGTGTTACCGTTATTAACCTGCCTTATCCAAAAATATGCAAAGACCTATCATCCCCATTACACTTTTATTTCTCTGCGGTATTTATCTTGGATCTCAGACAAAAATTCCCCTCTCCATAACCCTTGGAATATGCCTGTTCTTCTGGATAGTATGTTTTTTCACCTTATTTTTAAACAAAAGTTGCGTATTCCTGCTGCCATTGTTGTGTATTTTTATCATTATCCTTGCCGTTGCCTACTACGATTGCCGTAATGATTTTATCCCACGCAATCACATTGAACACGCGCTGGGTACGCAAAAATCTTTACTCCGCGTAAGGGGAATAATTGTCAAACCTCCCATTATTTTGGAGGGAAACGCACATAATAAACTATTTCTGAATCGCCAATCAAATACCTTTGGTGAAAAATCTCACCATAAAATATCCTTCATACTGCAGGCAAAAGAGATGAAAACCGTATCCGGATGGGAAGAAATATTTGGACACATCAGGGTTACCGTATACCTGCAGGACGAGGAATTACTTTCAGGCATCACATTACAAGAATTAGTCTACGGTCAACGAGTGGAATTGCTTGGCCACGCATATCTTCCCAAAACACCGGGCAACCCCGGAGAGTTTAACTATGAAAATTATCTAAAGAGGCAAAAACCGTCTATTAATTCCTTAATGACCATACTACACATAAATAACATAAAAATAGCAGACCCCGCGTTCCGCAGCCGGTTTTATAGTTTTATATACGCTTTAAGAAATTACTTAAACAACACCATTTACACTCACGCTTTCAGTAATAGTGCTCCGTTAATCAGCAGCATGTTATTAGGCAACAGGGCGGGGTTATCGGTAGAAACAATTGATACTTTTGCAAAAACAGGGATCATCCACTTCATCGCCATCAGCGGTTTTCATGTTGGAATAGTAATAGTTACCGTGCTGTTGCCGCTGCGTGCCCTGGGCGTCAATCAAACAGCGACCATAGGTATAATAGTGTTCGTTACCATTTTCTATGCACTTTTAACGGGCTTTAACCCACCGGTGCAACGCGCGGGCATCATGGCCATTGTTTTCTTTTGCGGCTATTTGGTGCATAGGCAATGGGACATCACCAGCAGTATTTTTACGGCAATATTATTTATTCTCCTGCAAAATCCATCAGACCTTTTTAGCATTGGGTTTCAGTTGTCAATCATGGCAACGATGGGCATCGTCTATGGTGCGCCAAAGATTGAGGCAGTGTTATTTAAGACTGCTTTGTTTGTAGAAAAATTACAGGCGCCTGAAGAACGAGGCAGGTTATTTTTTATAAAAAAATATGTACGTAAACTCCTTTGCGTCTCTCTGGCAGCGTGGATTGCCACCCTGCCACTCACCGCATATTACTTTCATCTTTTCACGCCATACGTATCCGTAATAAGCATCATAGTGTTTCCCTTATTCTGGATTATCATTGTCAGCGGGATTGTTTTGTTATTCTTCGGGACCATATTTCCTCCATTCGCTTCGGTTTTTGCATGGCTGGCGTCTGCCACTGATATCGCATTGGAATCAATTGTTTCAACGTTGTCTTTCCTGCCGTATTCCCATTTTTATGTGATTGGGCCTTCTTTAACAGGGATTTTCGTCTATTATTTGCTGCTCTTCTTCCTTCTTTATCGCACGTATTTATCAATACACTATCTTCATATTGTACTATGGGGGCTGATAAGCGCTAATGTTCTCACCTTCTCCGGTATAATAAAATCCAGGCCACATGCTTTAAAAGTGACCTGCTTAGATGTTGGGCATGGCGCTGCCCTGTTTATTCAATTCCCCAACGGGAAAAACATCCTGTACGATGCAGGTACATGGCACAATTATGATGTGGGAAAACAAATCGTCGCGCCTTTTTTATGGAGTGAAAAAATCAAAAAAATCGACCTGGTAATTTTATCCCACGAACACAATGATCACTGGAGCGGTTTGCCTTCAATCATCGAAAGATTCAACGTAAAACGAGTGTATTCACAACCATATTTTTTCCAATCGGAAACAGGCCGTATAATACACGAACGTCTCCATAAAAAAAATATTCATACCGCTGCGCTTTCCCATGGATTAGAGATAAAAGGTTTTGAACCCGTAACGATAAAGATACTCCATCCCTCTTTTTCCCCTTCATCTTCTTTATCAACAAATGATAATTCCTGCGTAGTGAAGATTGAATATTCCGGGCATTCCATTCTTTTATGTGGTGATATTCAAAAGCAAGGGATAAACACACTCTTATCAGAACAGCAGGCCATCAGGTCAGACATTGTGCAGATACCGCATCACGGCTCTTATTCAGTAAACCTGCCGCAGTTTATCAATAGGGTTCAGCCGTCATATGCCTTTATCAACTCGCAGCATAATACGGTGTCCCACATGACAACCAATACATTAAATGATTACCATGTCGTAACAACTCAAACACATCGGGATGGCGCTATAACATTTTTACTAAACAAGAATGGTATAATGTACTCTGTTTACAGGAATTAATTCCCTGACAATAAAAGCATTATAGTTTTTTGCTTGATTTGCTTTTTTGTTTGTGATAGAAGCTACGGGTAAGTACAAGACAATTTTGAAAAAAGGTAAACCAATCGTGAGGTTGGGACACAAAGCCATGGGTCTTTCTTAAAGAAGAATGCCAGGTTGCCAGATTTAGCGTAAAAGGAACTTTTGCTTTGTTAAAAGGTAAAGCTATTTTATTTTTTGCAAAGTAAAAAAAATGCTAAGGCCCATGCGTCAGATATTAAATCTGCCATGGGTCTTTTTTTATGGTTGAAGGAGAGAAGGATATTTAGTGTGTAATTGTTTCAGATTTTTTGTAACACTTTAGTCTTTTGAAAAACTACAACAATGTAGTGCTACGAGGTTCGTCGCACCAAAAAAAAGCAGTGCGATAAGGCATAGTATATGTTCAAGACAATGCGACTAACCTAGTTGCACTACAAATAATTATCTCCAGTTTCAAAAGACTAAAGTGTTACGATTTTTTGGTGAAAAAACAACCTCCACCCCACCCCTGCCCCTGTGGTAGACCTGGCATACTTGCCTGGCATTGCGATGACAAGCGTAAACGTTTGTTCTGCCAATAAGGGAAATTGGGAAAGTCCTCTCTTGGGAGAACCTCCCGCAATCCCCTTCCCGGAGAGGACTAAGGGGTGGGTAAAAACAAAAGCCGTTGGTTTTTTATTTTTAAAATCCAACCGGACTAGCATATACAACGGAACAAAGCCGCTGCCAAAGGCAAGCGGATTCAGCCCTGGTTCTCAAGCCGGAATCTGGGAACGGCGTTTTTACTTTTTCAAAAGACTAAATCGTTACGATTGTTTACCGATTACTTCCAATAACTGCAACTATCAGATAAGGAGATGAAACATACTTGTAAAAAAATATAATGTAACAAAAAACAAAAACAATTTGAAAAAAGGCAAACCAATTGTGAGGCTGGGACGCAAAGCCATGGGTCTTCAGGAAAGAAGAATGCCAGGTCGCCAAATTCAGTCGGTAAAAGAGTTTATTTAATGTTCACAACATATCTTGCATAGCTTTTGTATGCTTTATCGCGGGTATTGCGGCGGTAACAATGAATCCGGCAATACCCGATCTATGAACTTTAAATAATAAGGTATTTACCTTCTCATTGTGTAACTAAGACCCGGACGTAAGATGCCAATATCTGCCCCGGGTCTTTTTCTTTTGATGAAAGGAGGTTTTTCCGCAAAATGATTTTAATATGCTGCTGAATACTATCAAATCATACCGGTACGGCAGCAAGTATGCTGCATACTTTTCGGTAAATTTTTTTACTACTCTATTATCATGTCTACCACAATGAACAAGAAAATATTAGCACGAAAATTGTTTGCGGAAGGGAAAAAATATGACCGCCTTTTCCCCAATTCGGAACAAGCAATAGATGCTTACAAACAAAGCCTTAAGAGTGATAGTGCCTTCACTGACGCCTATGTAAAACTGGGATTTATCTACCTTGCCAGAAACGATTACGGCGAGGCGCTCCATTATCTGCAAAAAGCAGCCTCATTAGAACCTGATAACGCAGAAACACTTAACAATCTTGGCTATGTTTATGAAAAAATGTTTCGGTTTGCCAGCGCAAAACAAATGTACAAAAAAGCCTTAACAATAAATCCTGAAAATATTGAGGCGCTGGTTAATATTGCTAAAATTCTGGAATTGGAAGGTAACTACAACGGAGCAATAGAACAATATAAAAAGACTATCGCACGCTACCCTGATGCCATTTTTCCGCATTTCTGCCTGGCAGTTCTCTATGATACACATGACATGTTTGACGATGCGATAAGAGAATATGAGCTTGTTTTGGGAAAAGACCCTCATTATGTAAAGGCAATGTTTAATCTGGGAAGTCTTTACGCCCAATTAGGGAATAGCAATGAGGCTATCATGCTTCTGAAACGGGCTTCTGAATTGAATCCGCAGGAAGTAATAATCCTCAACAAACTGGGGGAAATGTATTTATTCATTTCAAATTATTCTGCCGCAGAACAAGCCTTAAAACAATCCATTGCATCAAACCCGTTTCAGGAGGATGTACAGGTGAGTATTATACACGCTCAATATTTACAGTATTGTTCAAATCCCGAAACAGCAAAAAAAGAGGAAATTATCCTCAGAATCCATTTTGTCCTTTCATTGTATTCCTATAATAAAATGTGCCGGGAAATTTTAAACGCTTTGAATTAGCAATACCATTTTGGCGAGTTCAGAGGGGATTTTTATAAATGAATTGGATTGATATAATACTATCTGTAGTCCTTTGTATTTCAGTGATTTTTGGCTTTGTTGACGGACCAATATGCCAAATTCTTAGAATCTGTAGTTTGTTTCTCTCTTTTTGTGTGGCGCTTTTTTACCATGCAGTCATAAGCAACATCTTCTGCAATGTGTTTTCGGTTTCATTGCACAATGTATTGAGTTATTTCATCCTGTTCGGCCTTGCAGCGCTTATAACCACAATTATTTCAGATTTTCCCAAAAACATGGTCGACAATTTGAAAATGGGCGGTTGGTATAATGTATTGTGCGCGGTATTAGGATTTGTTAAAGGGACAATCCTCTGTGGTGTGATCATCTTCGGCATCCTCAATTTATGCTCCATGCCGGCATGCGAAATGGTTTGCACCTCGAAAATAGCAACGGTAATGGGAAATGGAATGCAAAATGTAGCAGCAATTACCTCAAACAATTTTTTTGACCCGTTAAAGAAAAACAGAGGATCAGACAATGCAAAAATGGCAAAGGGTACGGAATTTTAAATTAGGCTGGGTTTGGTAGCAACTTTATTCGGTTATTGCTCTTAATGTCAGAACTCTTAAAGTGTTTTTTTTGTCAGAAAGTACCCAGGTTGATTAATTACCGTGGGAGAGGTGTGAATTCAAGACGCTTTATGTCTGGTGGCACAGGCTTCATATTATTCGATGGCCTTTACTTTGATGTGACGCAGGGCGTAGGAACTAGAAGAACGAATTTTGGGAACAAGCCGGAATTACATTTATTTTGCTTATTATAAATCATTTTGTATAATGCTGTTACGGCTGTCCCCTAAAAAATATAATAAAAACATCCTGGCTTTTGATAACAGAAAATAAAAATTTTATGTCACATACAATCTGCATACTAACCGGCCCCACTGCCAGTGGAAAATCGCAAATAGCCCTGAAAATAGCTGAAAAAACCGGGGCAGAGATTGTTTCCGCCGACTCTATGCTAATTTATCGTGGCATGGATATTGGGACGGAAAAGCCATGCGCTGAGACAAGAACCAAAATTCCCCATTATTTAATAGATATTAGGGAACCGTGGGAAGAATACAGTGTGGGAAATTATATAAAAGACTTTGAAATCATCACGAATAATCTTTATGAACAGGAAAAACCCTTTATTGTTGTCGGCGGCACGGCGCTTTATCTTAAAGCGATCATGGATGGTTTATTTGACGGTCCTCCGGCAAATTGGGAATATCGGAACCGGTTAAAAACAATCGCAAAAGAACAAGGAACAGAGTCTTTATACCATATGCTTGAAACAATTGATCCAAAGACCGCCAGCCGGTTACACTCCAATGATCAGAGAAGGATAATCAGGGCGCTTGAGGTTTTTCAACAAACGGGGATAAGCATTTCTTCTTACCAAACCCAGTTTGGGAATAAAAATCCGAAGTACCATTGCATTGTTGTTGCGATTATGCATGATCGCAAAGAATTGTACCGGCGTATAGAATCGCGCGTGGATGATATGTTTTCGCGGGGTCTTATTGATGAAGTGAAAGCTTTGATAAGTAACCCCCTGGGATTAAGTAAACAAGCTTCTCAAGCGCTTGGATACAAGGAGGTTATTGATTTACTGAAAGGGAATTATTTGCTTCCGGATGCAGTCAATGCAATCAAACAAGGCACGCGCCGGTTAGCAAAAAGGCAAATGACCTGGTTTAGAAGTTTCTCCGATATTCACTGGGTCACGGCAGATTCACCTGAAAATGCCGATTCCCTTGCAGAAAACATCCTGGATTACTTTGCTCTGAAAAATCCTGCACTGAAGAAAACGCTTGCTTGCTGAAAAGACAAAAAATATCTTTTTGAAGATTGTACTCACAAAGCACACCGAGTCCACAATGAAAAAAAGCGCAAAAACGAGGTTTTTACCGGGCAATATGAAAATGATGCATTTATTGAAATCACGAAAACACGCTGATACGTGTAAACCTGCTTTGCAAAAAAGGCCCTCCCTCTTTAAACAGCACAATATAAAAACAGTATTGGGGCTTGATATTGGTAACAATGCATTAAAGGCAGTAAAGATTATTAAAAAAAATAATGAAGTAACCGTTGTGGACTTTGATATCATTGAGTACCCTGCTGCCCTGCCAAATACAAAATTACTGGAATCCCATCACATCAGAGATGCAATTAAAATCTTTCTGTCAAAGCATACTTTCAGTAAAAAAACGGACGTCGTGGTCTCCGTTCCCGGACAGCTTGCCTTGTCAAGATTCAGCACTATTCCTTTAGTGAGCAAAAAGCAATTAAAAAGCCTTGTTTCTTTTGAAGCACAACAGCAGATACCGTTCGACCTTAAAGACGTTGTGTGGGATTATCATCGATTATCCGGGCGAACTCCAAATGAAGAAGGCATCGAAATTGGATTTTTTGCGTCAAAACGGGAAACGCTTGATTCCATTATAAACAATATCTCTTTCCCGGAGTTCAACCTGACCGGCATACTTAGTTCACCGTTAGCAATATATAATCTGGTTCTTTTCGATCAACACGTGGAAGGCCCAACCATCATCGTCAACAGAGAGGAAGAAAATACCGACCTTATCATTATTGATCACGCGCACTTCTGGCTGAGAACTATTCCATTACATGAGGTAAATGCAGATTTTGTAAAAGAAATACAACGGTCTATGGAATATTATAAATCCTTGAGCAAAAGCACAGACACTGTCCATTTCGAAAAACTCCTGTTCGTCGGGAATAAATCAAATGATCCGTTATTACAAAAAACCATTCAGGACAATTTCACCTATAAGGTTGAATTATTAAATACTTTAAATAACATAAGAATTTCCCGCACAGTTGATCAAGCCCTTTTCTCCGGTAATTGTGCTTCATTAAGTGTTGCGCTGGGGCTAGCCATTCAAGGCATCGGACTGGGAAAAACAGCGATTAATTTACTGCCTAAAGAGCGAATACTAGCCGCACAAATTGCAAAAATGAAACCCTATGCAGTCGTAGCCCTTGGATGTTTTGCGCTGTTAATAGCCATTCAATACATTGGGCTTTGCACCCATATTTCCAAACTTAACAACGCACGCAATTATCACCAGGCGATGCTGCAAAATGTGAAAAACCTTGAAAACACTTATAAGAACGCTGATAAAATCTTCAATGAAAAAAAGTCCGAACTGGAATTTATATCATCCATAGACCCCGCGCGATTTTTTTGGATTGAATCAACGGAAAAATTACTGGCGTCAATTCCAGACAATGTCTCGATAAACTCCCTGCAATCTTCCTGGATAGACCCTGATGCGTTAAATATCGGCGAAGGCAAAGCGAAGAAAAATCAAAAGGATAGTATCGTGAAAAAATGTCTTCTTATGGGCATAAGAGGAGAAAGCAGAGAACCTGGCATACGTTATATCGAAGAGCATGTTTTACAACCGATTAAGAATCTAACGCTTTCCGGACAAAAAATCGCGGCATTTAAAAATGTAGAACTTGTCCCCAACTCCTGCCGTCAGGTATATTCTGAAGCCGAAGCAACAGAGTGCATCAGCTTTGAAATACGATGGCTGGTAAAATCACAGGAAGAAATTATCGCAGAATCGGAAAAAATGTAACAATTTACGATTTGGGATTTTGAATCGTAAATTGTAAAAAGGCGGAATCAAAAGTATCGTAATACTTTAGTTCTATAAAAAAAACCGCTCGTTCCCAGGTAGCGACAAGGCATGCCTTGTCGCTACCTGGGAACGAGCATTTTTGCTTTTTCTAAAATCCAAACTGTTACAAAGTATCGCTACTGCGACGTTTTTATTTCAGATGCTGCAGCAATTTTTTGATATAGGCAGGTTTCAAATCTGCCTAACCCTTGAAAAATGAAAGAACAACCCTGTCAGGGTTAATGCCGTGCCGATTTTTGTGCAGGACGTAAGAATAAAATGTAGCTGTATTGGTAAATAATAACTGCTAAACAATTAAACGTGAAAAATATTGTATGGATTCCGGCATAAACGACAATCTTGCAAAAGGTGAAAAACATACGGAAAGCGTTCTTTCATCCCTGTACAATTTCTGGACAATTATTGGCGCTGTTTTTCTTGCGATGGTAATTGTTCTTTTTGTTTTCAACTACTCTCTTTTAAAACAACACGCTACTATTCACCACGACCTGGAAAATATGTCATCCATGCTTGAGAGGTATGCCCTGTCAAAAATTACGTACAATAGCAAATGGATACAGGCAAAAGAGGCAGAGACGGATAAATATAATGAGGAAATTGAAAAATGCCGCGCCCTGATACATCGTATGGATAGTCAATTGGAAACATTTTTCTTAAAGAACATTCCAGGAAAGGGAATAGTAAAGATTGAAGATGAAGCCTTATGGAGACAGGAATATTTAAAAAAGGTTTCCCGGTTATTTGCAAAATTAGAAGAAAGCACTATCGGCTTTCATGGATCCGCCTTGCCATTTTATGATTGGGGAACCACTATTCCTACATGGGATGAAATCCTGCCCGAACAAAAAAGATTCTGGATACTTGAAGCGCTGGTCAACGCACTTCTTAAAAATACGGGCGTAATAAATCTGGAAAAAATCTATTTCAAAACTGCGCCTAACAACAAAGACGATACCCACCTGCCGATTTATTCCACCATCCCCTTAACTATTTCATTAGCGCTTGAAGCAGAACGTTTACCATTTTTATTGAATGATCTCCTCACTGCCAGTATTCCATTTGTTATTGAAAATATAAACATTGAAAGCACCGGCAAAAAAACAGTCGGCATAAATTACAGAAAAAACGACGGCAATCCGATAGAAAATCAGGATACTTTAGCGGCAATGCCAACAATTTCTATTCTTATTGATGCATATGTGATTGACTTTAAAACATAAAGAGCAAACATTTTTTTGAGTACGATGGATATAAGAAATTTACAGATTAAACATAGCGGAAAATGTATTGCAGGCATCATGGTGTTTTGTCTTTCTTATACGATGTTTCACACATTTGTTCTGTTGAATGCAAAAACACACAAAATGGTATCATCTTTGGAAGCGTCATCCGAAGCAATTGAAAGAAAACCTTTGACAAGCAAACCGCCTGAAGTAGAAATATCATTAACAAACGCGCGGGAAATGGAATTACGCTTTACCACGCCTCCCCAGCCAAAAATATTGGAACGGGCGTTTGTTTTTACTCCATCAATAAAAGACCGCCGTGAAGGTATTACTCTCAGGGATTTGCTAAAAAAGAGACGCTATCAGGACGCTTCCCGTCTGACGGTAACGGAAAAAGGTGATACGGAATTTATTTATAAAGGCGGCACAGAAGACCTCGCCTTGATTCAGGTGAGAAAATTATATCGGGATGTTTGGAAAGAAAGCAGCTTTACTGTTTCAAAAGGAATGTCTATCGGTGAAAAGAGGATCATCGGGAAAGAAACTATACCTTTTGATACCCGTTGCAAACTTGTGGAAATTATCCCCTCCGCTCAAAAACCGATTATCATAAAAAGACGCATTCTTCAACAAAATGAAAAAGGCGAATTTGTAGGAACAACCATTATGGAAGAACCGCATATGATTACATCATCCAGTATCTTATTTAAAAACAGGGACGGAGAACTGTACAACCTTTGGGCGGGAGAATTGATAAATTTAGGGACAGAAACGGTATCAACCGGTTTTTCTGAAATACAATGACTGGCAATTAATTGAGTACAACAGGAGAAACAGGTTTGATCTCGTTCCCAGGCTGGAGCCTGGGAACGAGCGTTTTTGTTTTTTCAAAAAACTTAAGTGTTGTCAAAGAATAAAATCCCATATACATCACGCTGGTAAAGGAGAAACTACATGAAAAGTGTATTTGTGTTTACCACTTTTGCCCTTTTGTTTTTTTTGCCCCTTGGCACATATAAAACATGGTCGCAAGATAACGATAGCGCTGAAAATAATTCATCTCTCACAGACAATTACTATCTTAAATCCGCAAAAAAACACCTTGAATTAAATAATTATCAAAGGGCTGTTAATGAACTGACGCTCGCTATTTTATTAGACCCCGGTAACGCGGAAGCGCTAGCACTTAAAAATGAAGCCATTTCGCGCCTCAAAGAAGATGCCGTCTTGCCCGAAACAACGAAGGCGGCAACATCCGTTCCTGCAAAAACAATTGATACATCAGAATTGTTGAAACTAGCACGTGCTGCGGCAGAAAACAACCGCTACGATGACGCTACAGCACTGATAGAACAGGTGCTTGAAACAGAACCTGACAATAAAAGAGCCTTGTACTTTAAAAAGAGGCTGATGGAAATAAAACAAAAAGCACCCGCTGTGACGCCGGAGAAAAAAGACCCTTTAGTCACAAAGAGAAACGCAGAAGAAGCGATAGACAGAAGCGTCAAAAACGAACGTCCTGAATTGCTTAATAAAGAAGGTGAAACCACTTCCACACAAACTGTTTCCGCTGCTGCCAAAAATAAGGAACTATTGCAAATGCCCTATGAAGAAACCCTGGAAATTGCCGAAACATTTTCCGGAGATATGATTACCGGACAGAAACAATATGCTTTAGGTTCTATAGAAAACAGAAGGCATCTGGAACAAGAACTCGATGAAATAGAACCTTACAATGAAGAAGCTTTGTATTACAAAGAAAAGGTAAATATAACAAAGCACAAATCGAATTATGAAAATCTTAAAGCAATCTATTCGCAGGAAAAACTACGAAGCAAGGAATATCTCAAGGAATCATCTGTTCCCTACCAGGATATTATTCGTTTCCCGGATCAAAAACAGTGGGACGGTATTTCAAACCGCAAACTCCCTGAATTATCGGCATCGGTAAAGGAAAACAAGGCCAGGACTGAACTCCTGAGAACAATACCAAATCCCACAGAAATACAATTTTCACAAAAAATTGAAGACGCCTTAAACACCATTATTTCCTTTGAATTTATTGATACATCATTAGAGGACGTCATTGCATTCATTCGGGAAAAAACAAACATAAATATGGTATTTGACGCAGATACGGGGCATGTTCCCATTACGTTAAGATTAAACGAAGTGTCTGTAAAAACCGCGTTGAACTACTTGCTTCCGAAAGGATATGAGTATCTCGTTGAAGGCGACATATTGCATATATACAAACAGAAAATGGAGCTGCGGGTTTATGATGTAAGGGACATATTAATCAACCTCGACGATAAAGAACCCCTTGAATTCGATATCACTGCCGCAACATCCAGCCAGTTAAGCATGACAAGGGGTGAGTCTGCCAGGGTAAGAGACCCTTCTGAAAGAGTATTGGATTTAATAGAGATGCTTGTTACAGCAATCGAACCTTCTTCATGGTCTGCCAATGCCGGAATTATTGGAAATCCTACTACCGGAGTACAACGAAGCATCCGGACAAGCGGGCAGGGAGAAGGGAGCATCACCGCCCGAATGGGGCAACCTGGAGATTTGGTAGTAGTGAACACAACGTTCATTCATAAACAAATTGAAGACGTGCTGGCGTCGCTCAGAACCTCTCAAAATCTGCAGGTAAATATAGAGGCGCGTTTTATTACCGTAACGGATGAGTTTTTAGAGGATATCGGTACAGATATAACCCGGTTTTTCAGTGATAATACATCCGTCAGTACAGGTGCAGCTGATATTGCGGGAGACTTAGGCAGTGGTATTGACCTCAACTTTGCCATATTCGGAAATTCTGCATTAAAAGGTTTTTTGAAGGCGGTGCAGGAAAGTAAAGGGTCGGAAGTGCTCACCTCGCCGCGAATAACGCTTTCAAACACGCAGCGCGGGAATATCGCCGTACTGCAAACCAGAAATTACATTCAGAGCACCACGGTTGAAGACGGGATAGTCACTCCGGTTATCGGCACAGTGCCGGAAGGCACAACGTTTGACGTAAGGCCTATCGTAAGCGCTGACAGAAAATTTGTCTACCTGGAAGTAACCCCTTCTGTCTTTGCTATTGAAGAAATAGAATCCTTTACGTTTAGCGGATTATCAGAAGGGGTGAGTGTTGGTGGAGGCGACGGCACCACTTACATACCTCCAGAACAGACAATACAGCTTCCCAGGTTAAATGTCTCTCAGGTGTCTGTGACCGTATATGTGCCGGATAAAGGCACACTCATGATTGGTGGACTGGGTTCTCTCAGTAATAAGGATGAGACAAGCGGAGTTCCGGTATTATCCAAAATACCCATCATTAAAAGACTGTTTACCCGTGATCAGAAAACACGAAATAAATCGAATCTCATCATCTTGCTAAAACCAACAATCATCATTAAGGAGGAACAGGAAAGGTTTCTCCATCTGACAAATGAAAAATCCTATGTACCTTCTGTTTCAAAGACAAAAAGGCAGTAGGCGCCGAGGATTTTCGCAACTTCTCAGCATGCTTTCTTAGTCGGCAGTTTCCAGTCCTCAATCGGCAATCTGCAATCTGCCGACGGCTGATTGTAGATTGCCGATGCCGGTTGCAACCCTGAACCCGCTTGAGGTAATTATTATGCAAAACCAAAAAGGGTTTTCTCTTATCGAACTGATCGTTGTCATGGCTATCATGGGCATTGCCACCGGGATAGCAGTGCCTGTTTATAATAATATGAAACCGCAAATAAGGCTGAATGGTGCGGCAAGACAGGTAATGGGAGATCTTATGTGGGCAAGAATGCAGGCAGTCAGTCAAAACAACAGATACAGGATAATTTTTTTGAATGAGTACCAATATCAGATTTTAGATGACGATAATAGTAATGGAACTGCAGATTTAAATGAAAAAATAATAACAAAAGATTTAAATGGAAAATATCCCGGAATAACCTTTAATCCTGTCCCATCACAAAATCCTATATTCGGCACAAATGGTTTATTGCACTGGCCTTTCGGTATTACCATAACCCTGGAAAATCCTCATGGGAAAAAATCTCTTACAATTGCACGTACCGGCCGGGTTAAAATTAATTAATATTTTTTTAAATAAAAAAAATGCTCGATCCTCATGATAATGCAGGTTTTTCTTTAATCGAAATAATGATTTCTATCGCAATCATTGCCATTGGATTATTTGCGGTAATGAGCGTACTCATCATAGTAGTAAAAGGGAATGCCCACAGCAACAAGTCAACTACGGCTGTAACCTTAGCGCAGGATAAGTTAGAGGACTTCAGGAATATGGATTATGATGAAATTACAGGCACATACACCATATACAATAATCCTGACTATTATCTGGAAGTAACTGTTGGCAATGACACTCCTATCGTAAACACAAAAACCGTAGCAGTAAGCGTCTACTGGAATCCTGGAACAAGTACTTCGGTACATAATGTTCAATTAAAAACTATTTTTACACAATAGGAATTCCAATGTCAGTTTTTCGCAACGATAATGAATATGGCTTTACGTTAGTTGAATTGTTAGTAGGTCTTGTCCTTACTGTTATTATTCTGAGTACAGCGGTCAAGTTACTTATTTCACAGCGGAAGGCATTTAGTGTCCAGGAGCAGGTAAGTGAGATGCAGCAATATATCCGGTCAGCCATGGACATAATGACCCGCGAGATCAGAATGGCTGGTTGTATGGTAACAGGTACAAGCACAATCAGGACTTCTGGCACGAGCACAATTACTTTCCTGGGCGATATTGATAGCGACATTGCCGCCACCCTTGTTACTAATGCCAATGCAGGAACAACCGTAGTTTTCGTTAGTTTAACGCCAGATAGTAATTATTCGATAGCAAGCACTGATTATATCTATATTTCCGATGGAAACCGTACAGAAGTTATTCCTTCTGATAGTTCCGCCAGTCATCTGGTAGGTGAACCAGACCCGATTTATTTAAGCTCAGGTTTATTGTATTCATACATTGCAGGGAGTACTACCGTTCGTACCGTGGAAAATGTTACTTTTAGTCATGACACGGCTAATTTAAAGATATATCGAAATAGTCAGCCACTTGCAGAAAATATTGAATTTATTAGTTTAACATATGGTACAAATACCGTCACAGGAGCTACAAACACCGTTACCATTGCTATAACAGGACGTACTGCTAACATCGATCCAAATTATTCCGGAGACGGTTATCGGCGCGGAACTCTCACATCAATTATTAAATTGAGAAATCAATAATGGAATTAAAACAATCCAAAAAAAAGTTTTCTCTAAACGTGATGGGTGGACAGGACAAGGGATTAGTCCTTATTGTTGTTCTTGCATTAATAGCAATTTTAGCCATAGTAAGCACAGTCGCTGTTTACACAACCACAACAGATATTAAAATAAGCGGAAATTACAAGACCAGCGTCCAGGCATTCTATGTGGCGGAGGCGGGGATATATGATGGAATTGGCCGATTAATGAATGGCAACATATCAGATGATGGAGCAAAGACAGACCCGGATTGGAACGTTGCAGGTTCTTCTACCGGTTTTAACAATAGTTTCACCGTAACACATCAGGTTATTGACAGCAGTGTTGTGACGGATGACGGAGGCACTCCCCTTTTTCTGATTACATCAACGGGTTCCAGCTCGTCTTCAATAAAGCAAATAGAAGCTGTTGTTCGCCTCGTGTATGCGCTTCCTTTCACAAAGGCATTGGAGGGATGCGACGGTGTAACAATAGAAAGCAATGGTTTTACCGATAGTTATGATTCTGACCTTGGAACTTATGATTCACAGGTAATTCCCGTTGGTACCAGGAAGGACAACCAAAATAATGCATGGGCAAGGGATAAAGGAAATGTAGGTACCGCCAATGCCGGTGCCGATATAACTGTCGATGGCAATGCACAGGTACATGGAAATGCCAGGGCAACAAGATATGTTGGGGCATCCGGAACGGGTTCTCCTGTAACTGGACTGGGAACCCCGGCAAATCTTACCGGATATAGAGGCTCTCCGGACACCACCGGCGTTAATGCCGTTATTTATGGAATCCCCACCGAAAATAATCCACCCACCGATTGTGACCCATTAGATACCGCGACTATTTTTGATGAAGCAGATGATATTGTGGACAGCAATAACAATGCTGAGATAGTCAATCTTTCCACCAACAATCCTTATAATTCATCTAATAAGGCATTCAGCCTTAGTAGTAACGATGCGTTTTCTCTTGGAAGTCCCGGACAGACCAGGAATTATCATTTCAACAGTTTTGAACTCAATTCCAATTCAACATTAACCATAAATGGAAGTGTAACTTTTTATGTAAGCGGGGACTTTGAAGACGCTAGCAATAGCAGTTTGACATTGAGTAGCGGTTCAACGTTGGCTGTTTATGTTACAGGCGAGTTAGATATCTCATCCAATACCATTGTTAATCCGGGGGCGCCGACAGACCTTATGATATATTCTTCTGCCGCATCTTCCAGTAACAGTGACTATAAGATCAGCATAAGCTCAAATTCTACTATAACCGGCGCTATCTATGCCCCTAACGCTGCAATTGACATTAGCTCAAATTCCGATTCGCTGGGAGCAATCAGGGGAAAATACATAAAGAGCCGTTCAAACGCAAAATTCCATTACGATGAAGCTTTTGGAAGGTTGGAAGGGTATCCTGTTTTAGGCTATGAAATTATTTCCTGGAGCGAAATTAATTGAGGGCCTTTCATGATTATCACGTTGGACGGAATTCCGGGGACTCCATGCTTAGTTATTTAAATTAGACTGCCTTTGGCGGCTTTCTCAATGTAGAGCGACGAGGCTCGTCGCTCTACAATTGCAACCTTGAATTTACTTATCATTAAATTAGGTTGGGTTTTTAAAAGACAAAAACCCAACGGTATCCATTTTTACCCACCCCTGTCCCATCCCCAATAGGGGAATTTGCTGTAGAGATGCACAGCCGTGCATCTCTACTTTCACCGGGATTCCACAAATTTTCCCTTTAAAGAGAGTTTATAGAGTTGACGATAAAGGCTGTCTTTTTTTAATAATTCCTCATGAGTACCCTCTTCTATAATTTCTCCCCTGTTTAATTCAATTATCTTATCACAATGAAGTATGGTTGATAGCCGGTGTGCAATTAAAATAGATGTTTTGCCTTTTGTAATTTTATGCATCGCTTCCTGGATAAAAACTTCTGAAATGGGGTCCATGCTGGAAGTCGCCTCGTCCAGAATGATAATTTGAGGGTCGTACAGAATAATCCTTGATAGTGAAATAAATTGCCGCTCCCCTACCGAAAGATTTGCCCCCCGCTCTGAAATTTTCGTATCCAATCCATCTTGCATTCGATTAATAAACGGCATTAAACCTAAAGAATTAATTATGGACAACAATTCGGAATCCTCCATATGCCTGAACAACGTAATATTTTCCCGCAACGTGCCCGAAAACAAAAAAACATCCTGACTGATATATCCAATCATGTACCTCAACCCAATCTTCTCAATTTTTTTAATATCAATCCCATCAATAAAAATCGCCCCCTTCTGAATTTCATAAAACCGTGTCAACACATTGGCAATAGACGTTTTGCCGCTTCCGGTTACGCCTACTAACGCAACAGACTGGCCATGTTTTACCTGAAAGGAAATATTCTTCAATACAAAATCGCTGTCGTTATAAGCAAACCAGACATTACGAAAGATTATATCTCCCTTAAATTCCTTTTTTGGGATTTCCCTGTAGGGATTTGCAATACTATAATCCGGTTCCTGCTGTTCTTCCATTAAACCGAATACACGCTCCGAAGAAGCCATTGCCCCTTGAAAAATGTTATACTTTTCAATTATATCCCTTATCGGATCAAACAAATTTTGAACATACGTCAGAAATGTCACTAAAACTCCCAAAGTAAGAACACCATCCAGGTATCTCATTCCTCCATACCATAAAATAATGGCAATGGTAAAGCCGCTCACCATGTGAATTGATGGCTGAAAAATTGCAAAGTATGTAATGTATTTTGCTTGTTCCTTCAAATTGTCAGCACTGATTTCTCCAAATATCTTATAATTCTTCCCTTCCCGGTTGAAAAGTTGAATTACTTTCATCCCCGTAATATTTTCATTTAGATAAGAGTTTATCTGCGCAAGTTTGCGGCGTATTTCACGAAACGAATTTTTCATACGGGCGCCGAACCAGCATGCCAATATTATCATTATTGGAAATGCCAAAAGACTCAACAACCCAAGCTGTACATCCAGGAGAAACATTGCGACAATAATCCCTGCTATTATGAACAGGTCTCCTATTACGGTGATAACGCCCACAGAAAAAAGCTCGCTGATGGAAGCAATGTCATTTGTCAACCGCGTAACAATTCTGCCCACAGGATTTTTGTCGAAAAACGAGACCGGCAATGAGTGGATGTGGCGAAAGAGTTCCATGCGCATATCCATTGTTACTTTTTGCCCAATCATTTGTAAATTATAGCTCTGAATTACTATTAACAATAGCCGTACCGTTTTTATTCCAAACAACGCAATTGCCATTTTGTATAATAGCGATATATCCCCATTGACAATACCATGGTCAATCGTATAACCAAAAAGATACGGTCCCATTAAAAAAAGAATTGTACCTGCAATAACAATGAAGAGCGATAATATGCCCAATGCCTTATAGCGTAAAATATAAGAAAACAGTTTTCTTATCACAACCCTGTTAAAACCCCTCGTTGGCGTCCTGTCTTTGCTGAAATAGTCTTTATTTTGCATATTCACGTATTGCTTTTAAATAAAATATTTTGTAACAATAAATTAGACCTTCGGCAACTGGTATTGGATTACACTCCACCCCTTCCCTCCACGTTTACGCTAACCTTTAACCACTCCAAACGCCGTGGGTTCAGGGAGGGGCGGGACGGAGAAAGGACAAAATTGTTTATGAGGAAGAGGAATATGTTTGAAAATGGCATACATTATGTTCTTTTATCCGCTCTATCGTTGCTTTCGTTCACTTCATGTCCAAACGTTGCCTTGCCTGCTGAAAACCGGCTATGCTCTCTGCCGCAGGAAGGCTCTGTATGCCTTGTTGCTGCAGTTTGTTCCGCGCCTTACGGCAGTTCCCCTTCCTGAAGTTTACCGTTGGAGGAACGTCAGTTGAGCCACTCGCACACCTTCCACGACAGGGCCCGCCTGGAAATGTCAGGCATCCCGGCAATCGCTGTACCTATTCGATCAAGGATTCCAATAGAAAATTCTTGTCCACATATTCTCATAGTGAACAGTATAAACATTTTCACTCCCGGTGTTAAGCGCGTATTATGATCAGGCTTGGAGGGGGGTAGGGGGGAGGATTGAAATTTAGCATTTCGGATTTCACCATTTGTTTTTGACTGGCTTAATAGAATAAACCGGATATTTCCTTGTCCTCTGCGATTAAAATATTTTTTCAATCTGTTTTTTGATATTTCCTGCTTCGGTAGCAAGATGGTAATGATGTTCCGGTGAGAATCTTTCTATGGCTTCAGCAATCCGTCCCAGACATTCCATCGCAAACAGATAAACCCCTTTTCTCGGCGCTTCGTGTCCAACGCTTTCAACCCATACTTCACAAGATGATATTCGTACCTGCGCCTTGAGGGCCAGAAGTATTAAATAATGCTCCAGAGGAGAACGCATTTGATGTTCTTCTTTTTTGCTTTCTTTATCCTGACGGAGATAGTCCTGTTTCAGGCATTTAAAAAGGTTGTGTACAAAAGGCTTAAGCAGACTGTAAACCGGATCGTCTTCAAAATCCTTGCGGTAAAATTCCGAATCGTCAAAGGACGATTCATGTGTGAATTTATTCCAATCGCATAGTTCCGGCAGGGAACTAGCCCACGGTTCAGGTGGCTCTTCTTCCATTTCCTCGTAACGGAGGTCTACAACTCTGACTTCATAATCTTCATCACCATCCTCTTCTCTTATGTCCGGAATCAATGAAATGTCTAAAAACCTTTCCGGGTGTTCGGGGTTGAAGGCTGCGTCCCTCTTTTTCATCAGTTCATAAGCGATGAACTGTTTTTCCATCATCTTGTCCCTTTGTGCGCTTTCTTCCATCATAAGTTGCATACCTTTTTCAAGGCTTGCCACTGAAAGTCCTTCGGCGTCAACCACAGCAATGATGGGTTCTTCTAGTCTGGCTTGTTCCATGTAATAATCCAGCCAGCATTCAGGCGACCACGATGTATCGGCCTCCGGTTCACTGGGTCTTATTCGTCTGTTTTCCCTGAAACCTTCAAGCATATTAAGGAAAATTTGAAAGTCTGGCGCAATTCTCGCTATGTCGCTAAGGAAACGGATGCCGGATTGAGATTTTTGGGAGGAAAGCTTGTCCATCTTTGACAGGACGTTACTGAGTAAATTGATTGCGTCTTCAACATCATCCCGAAGATAATAGGTCAATATACTATTTATGCCTTCTTTTAACACCTGTAAACTTTCTATGATTATTGTGACATTTTCACATTCTCTGCACTTAGATATATCTTCCTCAAGGCGGTTGAAAACACAGGGTATGAGGAGCATCAACCGGTCAGGGCCAGGGAGGCGGCCGATTCCGTCCCGCAGGTCATCCGGGTCATGGAAAATATTTTCATCTGCCTTGCGGAAAAAATCATCGAGTTCGGCAAAAACAACCCTTGTTTTTGATATTTCTGTAAGCACTTGTTTGTAACCGGTCATATTTTGTCTATTCATCTGTATCAAATATTTTGTTCATAATATTTTTTATACTCTCACGAAATTCTTCCGCAAATTTAACAAATTCAGCGGAATCTTCAAAATACAATTCTATAAATTCCATTATAAAAAGATATAATAATCCCTGAGGTTCCCTTTTAGTTTATGAGTTTTCAACCTTTGTTAAGGGAATAAATGTACATACAAGGGGAACACCAACCTTCATCCATTGAAAAAACCCAATCTCCGGCGCATGGGGAAACAGGATTTTAGCTGTCCGGCAAAAACAAGATTTGGAGGTGTTCCAACAAGCGTCCATATGCCGCCAATATTTGCGCTGTAAGCAATACCCAGCATCAATGCAGTGCCAAAGTGTTTTACTCTTCTGGCCGTGTTGACTACCGCAAAAATGGGTAATCAACGCCATCCCGATGGGAAGCATCATCATAGTTGTTGCCGTATTGGAAAGCCACATAGGCAAAAAGGCTATAGCTATCATAAAACCATGCACAAGCTGCCTCGGTTTATTGCCAATTATCTTTATAATAGAAAGGGCAATGCACCGGTGCAGGTTCCATTTATGCATGGATATTGCAATACAGAATCCTCCGAGGAAGAGGAATGCCGCGTCTTCCGCATAGGGCATTGCAACTTCCCTGCCATTCATAATCCCCAGGATCAGAAACAGGGCAAGAGGCGTCAAAGCAGTGACAAAGATGGGGAGCGCTTCCGATATCCACCAGCACACCATTAACAAGGTTACTGCGGCGGTTTTTTGGCAAACGGGGACATACCTTCCGGCGCCGGCATGATAAGCATGATAAAGAAAAATACTACGCCAGGCACAAAGCCAGCAATACATTTGAAAGGACAAGAATAGTCGTTGTCTTTTTTCCTTTTCATTTTGTTGAATAATGAATATAAAACTACGTGCGATTAATCTTTCCTGTCAATCCATCCCCCCCCCACAACAGTGTCATTGTCGTAAAAGACCACTGCCTGTCCCGGGGTGATGGCCTTTTGCGGTTCATTGAAGTGTACCCTAACCTTGTCTGTTCCAAAGGGGGATACGGTAGCGTGCGCCGGCATATGATGATAACGTATCTTTGCCTGCACTTCCATGGGTAATTCCAGTTGCTGAACGGAAATCCAGTTTAGTGAGGAGGCAATCAGTCCGGTTTCCTCGAGATCTTTGTCCGTGCCGATTATTACTGCATTTTCACGTGGGTTTATATCGACTACGTATCGTGGCGAGCCAAAAGCAACTCCGAGACCTTTTCGCTGTCCGATGGTAAAGAACGGCGCCCCCTGGTGTTCTCCCAGGATGTTTCCCTGCCTGTCCTTGATGGGGCCTGGAATAATATGGTTGCCATATCTCTCGTAAAGAAGGGAATGGTAATTATTGTCCAGCACAAAACAGATATCCTGGCTCTCAGGTTTGTCTTTTGTTTTCAGGTTTAAATCTTTTGCTATCCGGCGGACGGATTCTTTCGTCAGCGTTCCCAAGGGGAAAAGGGTTTTTGAGAGTTGTTCCTGGTTGAGTGAAAAGAGAACGTATGACTGCTCTTTATTGAGATCATCACCTTTTTTCAATAAAAACCTGTCGTTGTGTTTTTCTACCTTTGCGTAGTGTCCCGTGGCGACAAAGTCCGCGTTTAGCATCTTTGCAAAATTCAACAGTTTTCCGAATTTTAGTTCCTGATTGCACATGATGCAGGGATTGGGCGTTCTTCCGTTCAGGTATTCAGTGCAGAAATGGTCTATAATGTGATCAAAGGCTTCTTTAAAATTCAGGACATGGAATTGAATCCCTAGCTGCTCGGCAACAGTTCGCGCGTCATTGGCGTCCTCCAGACTGCAGCACACCTTTGTTTTCGTCATGGCGTCCAGTTTTTCAAGTCCTAGGCGCATGAAAAGTCCGACGACTTCATATCCTTGCTCCACCAGGAGGTGTGCCGCAACACTGCTGTCAACACCTCCGCTCATGGCAATAATAACCTTTGTATTCATGGTAATTCTTTATACTTGATGTTTGATACCTTATCGGTAATTTCTTTGCATTTTTGGGCAAAATATTTAATTCCACCACCTGCACCCCCGCCAGCGTGAGACATTCTTCCCTTTGGAGAGGGGGGATAGGGGGGAAGAGATTTTGGAATTTGTTTAGTATTTCGTGCTTTGTACTTGTTTGTTTCTGGCTATGCCAGCTTAGGAATTTCAATATTTTTGTAGAGACGCATGCAATGCGTCTCTGCATTAATATCCACAACAGAATAAAGTCGTTGCCAAAGGTGGCCTGATTCCATTCTCATTCCCAAGTTCCGACTTGGGAATGTACGTGTCATGGAAGCTCCTGCTTCCATTCAATCGATAAGAAATATTTATAACGCTATAGTTTTTTGAAAAATTCCAATAGTAGCGATGTTTGCCGCATAGTCCAGGCTTAACCCCATGCATTTCGCTGTGTGGAGAATGGCGGGCTTTAACCATGACAGGGTTATGAAATAGCCTAAAGTCATTGCTAAAGCCGGTCTTTTTACGACTATCTCTGCACTGAATACGGTGCGACTAACCTCGTCACACTACATTGTTGGAATTTTACCGCGGTACATGACGCCATTATTCAAACAAACATCTTGATTTCAGGTTGCCTGCTGTGTGCACCGCCTTGGCAGGCAAGCCTGCCAGAGGGCTATTTTTTCAGCAGAGCGGCAATTTCCTGGTCGAATGCGTCTTCCGTCACAAATCCAATGTGTTTATTTGCAACGTCTCCGTTTTTGTCGTAAATAATGGTGGTTGGGTATGCCCTTAGGTTGTAAGAAATAGCGATTTCGTTTCCCGCAAGATAAACGGGATAATTAATGCCGTTGCTTTTTACGAAATCAGGCACCACTTCACGTCCATTTTCATCAAAGGCGATACCAATAATCTCTAACCCGCTGTTTTTATATTTGTTATAGAGGTTTACAAATCCCGGTATTTCTTTTCTGCATGGAGGGCACCAGGTTGCCCATAGATCAACTATTACGATTTTCCCCTTATTATTATGCAAAAGGGTGTTTAATTCAGATACTGTTATTGGCTCCACGGTATCGGTTGAGGCAATCGACATTTTAAAGGTAAAAAAAATAGCCGCCACACATACAATCGCTACATAGTTCCATTTTTGCTTGTTCATTATTTCTGCTCCTTAATTATTTTATGGTTGTTTTTGTCTATTACCCAATGATATAAATTTATACTTGTTTCTCATTTATGCCGGCACATACAGTGAATTTCAAACTTACCGGCAATCAATAAATGCAAAGCGAAGACTGCCTTGCACCTCTCTTCCGGCCTGTTGTGGGGGTTAAGAAATCATAAGGTTTACTGTAATGCATGATGATGCGAGATTCAATACATTTTTGACAAGAACAAATGTATGCATTAAAAACCCGCTTTCGCAATATAGTGACTAGAAATAAAATACGCAAAGGCATAAACTATGGCAAAACGTAAACAAAAAGAACGATATAAAGATGTTGTAATAATCCTTGGAGCAATAGCCCTTCTTACGGCGATAATTTTTATTATGGCCTTTGTAGATAAGGAATTGTTTCTTTACGATGAAATTGGCGACCTCTCATTGGAGGAAATTTTAACAAATGCGGAAGATAAGGAAGAGTTCGTTTCGTTGCTCCAGCGCAAAATATCGGAACAGGGATACGAAATCCAGTTATCGATTCCTGAAAATGAAGAGGAAGACTGTCTGAAGGTGGAATGGGAGCATATGAAGCGTTTTACCGTCTCATTGCTTGAACACCAGGAAGATATGATGTCAACGCTAAGAAGATTTGGTATTAAAAAGGTGATACTTACGAATGGACAAGAAAGCTGGACGGTATTGCCCTGATAATGGGGAATACTGTGCATTCGGCAATCGGCAAATTGCAGATTGCCGAATGGAGACTGTGGACTACAATTTATTGAGAAGTTACCGGTATCTGTTTTATTAGTGTGCATTCCCGATTTTTTGTAACCGTTAATGGGGTTATGGCGAAACAACCCTGTCAGGGTTAACACTACTGCAACGTTTTATTAAAACATGGCGGAAGTCACAAAAAATCAGTAATACTCCTGTTTTATTAAGGTACATAAATTATTATTAAAAATCGTCCCCATAATCAATTATGAAAAACAATCATTGTCACATGTTACTTCCTTATTTTCTTTCCTGTCTCATGTTTTTGATTTCAGGCTGTAGTTTTATAACGGTTTCTTTGGTGCCTACGGTGGGTCCGCTTAGTGAAAAGACCGTTTCGGGAAGGGGGAAAGACAAAATACTCATTATTGATATTTCAGGAATTATTTCTGATGAAAAAAAGGCAGGCTTTCCCGGTTTAACGGAAGAGCTGGATATGGTTTCACGTGTTAAGGAAGAGTTGACGCTGGCGAAGATGGACAAACAAGTGAAGGCAATTCTGCTGCGCATAAACAGTCCGGGCGGGAAGGTTACAGCATCGGACATGATGTATTATGAAATTATGCGGTTTAAAGAGGAGACGAAGAAAAAGGTTATTGCCTGTATTATGGATATTGGTGCATCGGGGGGTTATTATGTTGCGGCTTCTGCAGACAAAATTATAGCGCACCCGACAACGGTAACAGGAAGTATCGGCGTCATTATGATCAACCTTAGCATAGAAGGGCTTTTGCAGAAGGTTGGAATTGCCGACGCCTCTGTTAAAACCGGAGAACACAAGGATATGGGATCTCCTTTGAAGAAGATGACAGAAGAGGATCGGAGGATATTTTCAGAGATACTTAATGCTATGTATGAGAGATTCCTTTGCGTCATTGAGGAAAACAGAGAGGGCATTTCGATGGAGAAGATAAGAGAACTTGCGGACGGAAGGATTTATTCCGCTCAACAGGCGCTGGAGAATGGGCTGATTGATCAAATAGGGTATCTGGATGACGCGGTTTCAATCGCAAAAAAAGAAACTAATCTTACGGAGGCGCGAGTTATTCTTTACCACAGACCCGGGTCATATAAAAACAACATATATTCTCAATTAACCGGCGCAGGCGCAGGAAACATTAATCTTTTCAACATTGATATAAAGACGTTTATCCATTCCGTCGCCCCTTCGTTTATGTATATATGGATGCCTTAGTTATTGTAGCAATCCCCAATCCCCAATCCTCAATCTGCAATTTGCTGATTGTCGACTGTAGGTTGGCAATTATATTATCTGCCTTGATTTGATAGCGTATTTTTTCAACATGCGTTGCAAATATTGTCTTTCTATCTTGCATTCTCTTGCTGCGTTGGTTACGTTACCACTATTTTTATTAATGATATTCATTACATATTTAGTATTAAAGACATCAAGGGCCTTTTTTCGCGCTTCTTTGTAAGGATGAGAAAGCAGGTCGTCCCAGAGCATGTTGTTGCCGTCTTCTTTCCGTACAATGGGTAAAATAACATGTAGCGGAATGATTGGTTCATTGGTAAGGGTAACGGCCCTTTCTATTGCGTTTTCAAGTTCACGCACATTACCCGGCCAGTGATATTTATATAATTCCATTTCCGTTTCGGGAGAAAGCCCCTTTATCTGCTTGTTTTCTTTTTTATTATATTTTTCGATAAAGTGTTTTATTAATAGCGGAATATCTTCTTTTCTCTCCCGCAACGGAGGCATTTTTATATTGATTACATTCAGCCGGTAGTATAAATCCTCGCGAAATTCCTTATCCCGTACTTTTTTGAGCAGGTGCTGGTTTGTCGCAGCAATAATCCGGACGTCTACATTTCGTGCAACGGTATCTCCCAGCGGGATAAATTCCCCTTCCTGCAGAACGCGCAGGATTTTTGCCTGAACCGGTGTTGGAATATCTCCAATCTCATCCATAAAGAGGGTGCCGCCGTCTGCCTCTTCGAAAAGGCCCTTTTTATCTTTTATAGCGCCGGTAAAGGCGCCCCTGACATGTCCGAACAATTCACTTTCCAAAAGATGCTCAGACAGGGTGGCGCAATTGATTACTACGAATTTTTTATGCTTTCTATTGCCGTTAAAATGGATTGCCCGCGCCACGAGTTCCTTACCTGTGCCGCTCTCGCCGGTGATTAAAACGGTGGCGGAGCTAAATGCAACCCTGGAAATCATATCCATAACCTTCTGTATTTCTTTCGAATTCCCGATAATGGTTTTTCGCCCAAATGCCTTTTCCAGCTCGGAATGAAGATAGTTGTTTTCTTCAATAATTTTATTTTGCTCAATCATGCGTTCAATATTAAGCATGATTTCATCAATGCTAAAGGGCTTTGTGATGTAATTAAACGCACCTCGCCTCATTGCCTCTACGGCAGTGTCTATCCCGCCGTAGGCGGTCATTATCAGGATGGAAGCATTATTCATTTCCTTTGCCCTTTGAAGCAATTCAAGCCCGTCAATGCTGCCGGGAAGTTTCATATCGATAACAATGAGAGAGAACGAGTTTTTTTTAAATTCCGCAAGCGCCTCTTCTCCCGATGCTGCTGTTTTGACCTGGAATCCGCGTTCGGTGAGTGCGTTATAAAGCACCTTTCGGTATCCCTCTTCATCATCAACGACCAATATTTTAGTTCTGTTCATTTTGGTTTTTTCCCCTTTACCGGCAGGAATATCCTGAATGTTGTACCTTTTCCCGCCATACTTTCTGCCTCAATACTTCCATCGTGCATTTTTACAATTCCGTAGCTGATGCTTAATCCCAGTCCCGTCCCCTTTCCATCTTTTCTTGCCGTAAAAAAAGGATCAAATATCTTCCCCAAATCATGCTTATTGATGCCCATGCCGTTATCTTTTATGCATATTTCTATCGATTCCTTATCTGCGTGAAAATGTGTGCCAATTGTCAGTATCCCTTTTTTGCGGACGTCTTCACGCAAGGCTTCTTTCAGAGATTCTTTTATTGCAAAGACGGCATTGTTGGCAATGTTAATAATAACCTGCTCTACCTGGCTGCTATCCATCATCGTATCAGGGATACGGGGATCAAAATTTCTCACAACGTCAATCTTCTCTTTTCGGTATTGCTTTTCCACAATATTGAGTATATTGTCGATCAACTTATTGACATTTGACCAGCTCATTCTCGGCTCTTTCTGCCGGGAAAAATCCAGCAACCCGCCAATTAATTCTTTACATCGAATGGATTCCTTTGCGGAACCCTCAAGGTATTCATGTAAATGAAATCTGTTTTTGCTGATAACGTTATAGGTCTCCTCAAATCTCCTGCTGTTATTTTTCAGGTTTTCAATTATGGAGGACAATTCCTGTTCAAACAGTTCCTTATTAACAAACGACCCGCAGTCAATGGCAGAAAGAACCTTGATCAGCCGCTGTGTATCTTCAATGATGGAAAGTGTGTTGCTTTCTTTAAAAGTGTTGGTAATCCTTTCAAAAAGCCTCAGACTTTCTGTGCTATAGAGGTATATTACGCCGATAGGGTTATTTAGTTCATGGGCAATTCCCGCCACTAACTGGCCGATGGACGCCAGCCTGTCCGATTGCACAAGTTTATGCTCCAGACTTCTTAGTTCAGTAATATCGCTGGCAACCCCCAATATGCCTATTAATTGTCCCTCCTTGTTTTTTATCCGGGAAGTGCTGAGCAATACATTTCGTACATTGTTTTGTTTATCCACCGCTTCGACTTTCACTCTCCTGCTGGAACCGGCATGAAGAATCTGGTTCACCTGCATTTGTTGTTTGTTGAATAAAAGAGAAATCAAATGCCGCCCTATCAGCTCGTCTTCTTCGTAGCCCCAGTCTTTTATCTTAGGATTGATAAAGGTAAAATTGCCCTGTGCGTCGAGCATAAAGATCAATTCATTTGCAAACGTTAAAATGCCCTCTAAATATTCTTTTTTTTCTTCAAGGGACTCCTTTAGGTTCAGGATCTTTTCACTGGAATCTTTAATATAATACGTCATTTTGTTAAACGAATCGGTCAATTCTCCCAGTTCGTCTTTCAGGTTGTTTTTTATCCGAAAATCCAAATCGCCTGCTGCCACTCTTTTCATACCCCTAACAAGCATGAGGATGGGATTGATAATCCCCCGTGAAACAAATAATGATACAAATATCACGCCGATAATGCATATGCCAACCATGGTGATTGCGCGGTATTTTAATCTATAGATCGGATAATATGCCTCCGATGCATCTGTTTCCACCAGTAAAACCCATTCCATTCTCTTTAAGTACCGTGCGGCGCCAATAACACTAACACCCCGGTAATCCTTGTAAACCCCTACAAACTCATGCCCGTTTAAAAATACAGCAGTGACCGGTTCAGAAGGAACCGATTGCGTTAAAATAGCATTCGTTTTAAATCTTGATTCAGTAATCATCAAATAGTTTTTATTTATAATATATGCCTCGCTGGTTTCTCCCCTTCTGAGGAAAGTGCCGCCATAATCTTTTATAAGCAGCTTTTTGCCAGTGGTAATCTCATTTAACTTCGTTGCGTTATAACGGATCACTAAAACTCCCAGGAATTTTCGTCCGCGTTTCCTAATGATAGGAGACGCAAAGGCCATAGAAGACTCTCCCGTATCCCTGTCTATGTAGATATCCTTAATATAAGGACCATTTTTGCCATAAATAAAATAATCAACATCGCATTCCTTCTTTCCGATACTGTTTTCGTCGCTTGAGGCAACAACTATGCCCGATGGGTTTAAAACAAAGGTTTCATAAAAATCCTTATTCAGGTTCGTCTTGTACACCAGATAATCATTAAATTTTTTTACGACATTTTTGTTGTCAGGATTGTGATTAAGCATCTCTAAATGCCTTCGGATAAACTCGTCAGATGCGAAAAATTGTGCCGAATATTCACCCGCGTCAAGAATGGTAAGTATGTGGTTTTTGATCCCTTCGGCGATGAATGCTTCCTCTTTGAGGAGTTCATTCTTAATAGTTTCCTTACCATACCGATATGTAAGTGTAGCGACAACTATGATGGGGAAAATAGATAACAGCAAAAACCAGCAGAATAGCTTTCTGCCAATGCCGCTAAAGAGGGTGACGCCTTTTATCATACACTACTTTCCGGACTGAAATGGTGAAATTCGAGATGCGAAATATGAAAGATGTGCTTGTTTAGCATTTTAAATCATTTAGTCATTACGCGCTCGTTCCCAAGTAGCGGCAAGACATACCTTGCCGCTACTTGGGAACGAGTGTTTTTAATTGTTACTGGGAAACAATGTCATACCGGGTCTGATTTTACTATACGGTATGGGGAACATCAAGCCGCAATTCTTTATTGTAGCGGGAAGGCCGGTCGCCGTTCGCGGAAATAGAATGTGAACGGATGCGTCCGGAGGCAGATGTTTCTGCAATAATATCTGATGATTTTGACTACAATAATTTAGTGAACCGGGAGCGATCGTTTGATACAATAATACCTAATCAGTAGTTTCTTTGTATTTTGCAAAAAAGTGGTAATAGACGTGCCGGAAACAATGTATGCCGCAGACAGCGAAAAGCCGGAAGCAATCCTTGTGGCCGAAGATGAATATGCCGTGAGGGAAATAATGGAAAAACTGCTTGAAAACAAGGAATACAAGGTGATTTCAGCGGTGGACGGTGAGGATGCGGTAAATAAATTTGAGGGTCATAAAGGCTGCATTGGTATGTGGCTGTTCGACATCATGATGCCGGGAATGAATGGCAGGGATGCATATGGCCGTACTAAAAAAATCAAACCCGATATTAAAACATTATTTATGAGCGGATATTCAGAAAATATTTTAACAAACAAAGACCTCCGGGATGGGAGGGTATATTTTCTGCAAAAACCGATGACTCCTGATAAATTATTTCATAAAGTAAGCGAAATCTTTAGTACATAGCATGAAGGTTAAGAATTTTGGTAACTATTGCCCTGTAATGGGTGGTAAGGGACTATTTTCTCCCATTCCTATAAAAAACGGGTTGACCAGATTTTCCTTATTATATTTCAAAGGCATATTGGTTTCTGCATCCATTATTTTCCCATTGCTCTGCTCGACAATTGCTTGTCCTGCCGCCGTATCCCATTCCATTGTTGGGCCAAACCTTGGGTAAATATCCGCCTTGCCTTCAGCCAAAAGGCAGAATTTCAGAGAACTCCCTGCGGAGATGATTTCAATTTTCCGCCCTTCACCACGCAAACTTTCCACAAATTTTGCAAATTGCTCTGAAGGGTGTGAACGGCTTCCGATAACCGTCAGATGAATTCCATCTTCGTCCGGGGAACGATTGTTTTCAACATTCTTTTTATGAGTATGGCGTGATGGCAATCTTTCCGAACTATCAACAAGTTCTTTTAATGATAAAACATTTGCTATGCCTTGATTGTTTTCCCGCCTATATGCCCCTAATCCTTCGCATGCAAAATAAAGAACATCCGTGACCGGCACATAAATACAACCTAAAACAGGCCTGTTTTTATGGATAAGGGCAATGTTTACGGTAAATTCGCCGTTTCTCTTAATAAATTCCTTGGTACCGTCAAGCGGATCAACCAACCAAAAAGATTCCCAGTATCTCCTCTCGGTATAGGGTATCTCTTTCCCTTCCTCACTTAATACAGGCAGTGAGGAGACAGCATTGGCATTGCCGGAATTATTGCCGGTAGTCAGGGTTTTCAGGTCTTTTGTAATAACTTCATGCGAATGCTTGTCTGCCAGCGTCAAAGGAGATGTATCGTCTTTGTGCTCAACTGCAAAATCGGTGTAGTACACTTCTAAGATTGCGCGTCCCGCTTTACCGGCGGCGGAAAGAGCGGTGAAAAGATGTTGGGAATATTTTATAGTGTTCATAGTCTTTTATAAAAAGAAAGGTTTGTGCGTTGTAAATTATACATGACGACATATGTTCCCAGTAAACGGCCACTCATGGCTTAGCCCAGCCCACAGTCCACAATCTGCAATTTGCCGACAGTAGACTGCCAACGGGAATGTTTCTTCAATACCATTTGCAGATCAAAACGGGTTTTGTTTTGCTGCCGACAGTGCCATCTCCCAATTGACCAAAATTATTTATGCCCCACACCCACAAACTGCCGTCGTTTTTAAGCACAACATTGTGGAATTCTCCGCATGCTATTGCAATAACATCGGTTATCTCGTTTACTAAAACAGGGCGATAGGCAGGCAATGTAACTTCTTTTTCCGTGGGAGTCGCTCCTATGCTGCCAAATTCCCAAACCTTGCCTTCAATGGTAAGCGCAAGGCTATGATTCCCTTTAGCAGCTATTTCTATGATATCCCGTACATCAGATACGTTAACGGGTGTGTTTCTGTTTGTAGTTGTTCCATCGCCCAATTGACTCAAGCCATTTGACCCCCATGCCATGATTGTGCCGTCGGATTTCAATGCAAGGCTGAAATCGCCTCCCCCGTTCACGGCAATGATGTCGCGAAGATTGCTTACATGGACAGGGCTACACCTGTTGGTAGCGCTTCCATCACCCAATTGTTCCATATTGTTTGAGCCCCATGCCCACAGTGACCCGTCAGATTTAATGGCAAGGCTGTGATACCCCCCGGCGCTAATAGCAACAATATTGTTTAGTCCTGGTATCCGGATGGGAATCTGTTGGTTTTTAGCATCGCCAATGCCGAGCTGTCCCTTGTCATTAATGCCCCATGCCCATACCGTTCCATCAGATTTTAGCGCCAGATTGTGTTGTCCTCCGCAGGAAATGGCGATAATGCCGCTTAATTCTTTTGTTTTAATAGGAATGTTGCTGCTTTTATAGGAACCGTCTCCTAATTGACCCGCCCAATTTCCTCCCCATGCCCACACTGTTCCATCGGATTTTAAAGCAATACTGTGCCACGCTCCTCCATCGATTACAATAATACTGCTAAGGTGTTTTACCTGCACGGGGGAATGTTTGTTTTTGATGGTGCCGTCACCAAGTTGGCCGTATTCATTTTTTCCCCACGACCAGAGAGAGCCGTCTGGTTTTAGCGCAAGGGTATGAAATGCGCCAGCCGCTATTTTGGGCGCAACCTGAACAGCAAAGGAAGTTTTGACCGCCAGTGTTGAAACGAGAAACACAACAACCAGGCACAAAAACAGTTTACATACGGAGAAGATAAAATGGGAAAAAATATTTCTCATAATCGTATTCCTTTTAAATAAAATTCATTGCAAGGATGACACGGACAAACAGAGTTTGTCCGTGCCACCCTTGTTGATCGAAAATATTTGTCTCAATTTTCGTAACACTTTAGTTTTTTGAAAAATTCCAACAATGTAGTACGACCAGGTTCGTCGCACTACAAATCCTATCACTTATCGGCAGATTTTTTTCTAAAAACTAAATAGTGTTGCCTTTATTTAAACCTCCTGAAATGTTTCAGATAGATCAATGCGCACAAATCGTAAACAAAGTGTATTTGTATGGGGATAAGCAGGCTTTGTAAATAGTAACATAAAAATCCGATATATATACTCATTAAAAATGCAATAACAAAATATGCCGGTGAGATAAAGTGGAGTAGCCCAAAAATCACGCTTGCTGCAAAAATGCCAAGTTTATTTTGCAGTACTCCCCGAAACAGTAATTCTTCGGAAAATCCCGCTAAAAGAGAAATTATACACATATCAGGGAGCGTTAAATGAGAAAACAGAGGTTTTAGGTCATGCAGTATCGTTTGCCTCAGTGAATTTGCGAAAGGCATCTTCCCCGATTTTTCCGAAAGAAGAAGCACAAAGATAGAGAAAGGAATAGCAGCCCCAATAGTGCCAGTGA
Organism: uncultured Candidatus Kuenenia sp.; assembly: GCF_900696675.1. NCBI lineage: Bacteria > Pseudomonadati > Planctomycetota > Candidatus Brocadiia > Candidatus Brocadiales > Candidatus Brocadiaceae > Candidatus Kuenenia > uncultured Candidatus Kuenenia sp. The sequence continues at coordinate 47,854 of NZ_CAADGZ010000013.1, forward strand.
AAGTATCACGTAAAATATTTTCAGTCAGAGGCAACAATTGAATTCTTAGATATTTTGCAAGAACCAGTGCCAACAGTAATGCAAAACCCTCAGTAATAAAAATAAAGAATAATAATTTTGATCTTTTCATTTCATAATCACTCGTGCAAAAGCAGGGACGAAGCATTTACACGTTTGGGTATAAATGCATTTATGACAATTTACAGCAAATGCTTCGCCCCTGCACTACCTTTGCTCTGTTTCTGTTAATGTCATTCCACCATAATCTACTGTCAGATACAACATTTCTTGTCTGTGGTGTTTTTCGGAAAACAGATTCATTTGACTATGCATTGCGTGCAAACATCGTCAATAGTCGGGAGGCGACCCCAATACCTAACCAGACAACGCTTGCGAAAAGTATTCTATTAAGAAAAGATGCTGAAAAGGGAAATGCAAATTCGGCTGCAAACTCCGCCTTGAAATAACGATGTTCTCCTTCTGTGCCTCTACGCACAAAATCTCCGGGAAAGACAACGAACGATAAGGGCTCTTCGCGCAGTTCCCTGGCAATCTTCTCAAAGGTGCCCGCACTTTTCGTATCGCCGATAACGGAAACCGGAATTCTTCCTTCGGTTTTTCCCTTATCAATTCTTCTCTGACGTGCAAAAAATTTCCGGATAGCTGGGATAGCTCCTCGTGTCCTTTGAAGTGATACCAAAGCATGGCGTATACTTCAAAACCAAGGAATAGTAGCATAAGAAAAAGGAATAAAATACTTACCCATGGAGAGAACCGCTTTTGAAATAGCGGAGCTATTCTCATTAATTTAACGTTTAGGAATTTCAATGTTGTAGGACGAAACGATTGCTTCGTCACGAGTGAAATGACACTTCGCTCTACATGAAAAAATTGCCGGAGGCCTAATTTATTGATTGAATTTATTGATTTCCGTCATCAAAAGTGCAAGATCGTTTTTAGATGACGTAAAGAATCTTTTTTTGTCTGCTATTTCCTGATCTGTTCTGGTGGTAGTGGTTTGTTTGTGAAAATTATACGATTGCAGCGGGAAAACAGCCTTGTAGTCATGGTTAACATAGCAAAGACTATCCCAATCGCAAACAACAGTGTATGTTCGCCCGGTAGGTTCAAGGAGATTGTGTCCCAGCGAATAGTCGCTCGCAGGATTTGTCGTACCGAAGAGAGGCATTATGGTTGCGGGGATATCCAGGTGACTGGTCATTTTTGTAACGAGCTGAGGCTGTCCCTTTGGCAGCCAGAGTACTAAAGGTACCCGGATCTGTTCTTCCGTATAGGCGGAGTTGTGTCCCCAATGTCCTTTTTCCATAAATTCCTCACCATGGTCGCCCGTAATGATAACAATGGTTTTTTCAAGCAGTTGATTTGATTCCAAATAATGTATTATCCTGCCGAGTTGTGAATCAAGATGATGGCATGAGTTGATATAACGGTTTTTTATAAGCGTTATATCATTTTCAAGATCCATCCTTGCATAGTTCATGTCTTTAAGAAAGGGGGTTTTGATGATCGACTCTTCCGGAAAATAGTACTGTGCGTGAGGCGATTCGAAGAACATGAATGTAAAAAAAGGCCTGCCTTTTTCCCTGTGCTCTAAAAAATCGATCATTGCCGTTACATGCCTGCGATCATTTTCCCAACCGCTCAGCCCCTTGGTATATTCATGCAGGTTTTTCGAGGGGATATCGACAAAGAGGGTCTTGTCAAACTCCGGATAAGAAAATTTTGCGCTGGTAAACAACTCCATCTGATAGTCGAGGTCAATAAGCCTGTCAATTAATACAGGGCCTTTTCGATGATGCAAAAATTCAAACCAGTAATTGCCGTAGAGTCCGTAGAACATTGAGAAAAGACCCATTCGTGTGCCGTTGCCTCCGCTATAGTGGTTGAGAAACCACGTTGATTTTTTCGCAAAGGCCATAGTTTGCGGCATGATCTCATGGTCAAGCATGTCTGCCCGCCATGATTCAGCAACAAGCCACACGATGTTATAGTCCGGAGCATCCCAGGTGTATTGCATTGATTGTAAAGGATAATGGAGCTGGAGATCATTTTCATTTTCATTGAACTTCAGTTGAACTGTTCTTTTCGGTGAAATGCCAAATTTTTTGGCCCAACTCCTGAAGGTGACCGGGATATAGAGTGGAAAGGCATTTGACGCACTCAAAACGGCACTTTTGGCCTGCAGATGACAAATACCGTATGTGAAGGACTGAAAGCCGAAAAGAAAAATCAGAAAAATGGGAAATAATATTTGATAGCGAAATTTTAACGAGACGAAAGAAACCCTTTGCAAAACCCCAGACCTGGCCATGACAAAAAGCGCCACCTGCAGGGCAAAAAATCCGGCAAAGATCATTACAATACTGATAAGGGTTGAATCGCTGCTGCCAAGCGACTCTATACCGCCCGGTGTGGTGATAAGGTTCCAGACAAAGCCGTTGATATGAAAGTGGTAGAGTTGAAAGAGTTGCTTGTCGGTAAAAATCAGGATTTGCACCAAGGTAAACAACACGATGGTAATTCCAAAAATAACCGCAAGGCACTGCTTTCTGACAAGTGATCGATCATGCCTTTTCAACACCTTTCGTACAAGTATCTCAAGGATTAAGACGGGAATGAATACTAAGAAAAGGTACAAAAAACTGTAAAAGAGATACATCGAAAGGCCAAAGAGGATCGTGACCGTGTCATTATAATGGATCTGTTTCAGATAAAACAGGGTGTTGAAAAGTACTGCGATGTAACTAAGAGTAAAGTACCTCCATAAGACTCTTTTTGCGCTCAGGTTGTTCTTCATGATTTCCCCGAATGCGTAAAAAGGCAGACAGGCACTGCAGCAATGAGGACTGCTCCCGCTTCGGTCTTTACAAAAATAATCCAACGCACCGATACATGTAGCCACGAAAAATTCATAACCAACCTTTTCAATTCGTAAGAAAGAGATATTCTGGTCTCGCCGTTCAGGATGACGGTTACTGCCAAAAAATATAAAATATTATACAGAAGCTTTCACCTGAAAATACTTTTTCTCCGCAGATTTTGCAGATTAGCAAACATAAAAAAACTTTTTAATCTTATCCTAATCTGTGGCTTATAGTCAAATAAACCTGATTTTAAAAATTTACTGGTGGGCCATCGCATTTGCGATTTAAGTATCCTTCCAGACTTGGTACCATTACGGTAAAGCCTCCGAGCGATAGCGGGGTTTCGGGTGGAGCTTCGTTTTTGGCAATCATATACACGGGTTTCCATTCATCATCCTCTAAAAGTGCTGTACACGGCAAATCCGGGCATTCCCTTACAAACATGGTAACAAACATACCCCCCATGCCACTATCATATAAAGAGCAATACACGGCTTGATACGCTCCGCTGTCTCCAATTGGCGCTCTTCTATCTTGCAACCGCTCTTTAATACTTTAAAATATATCTCTATCTGCGATCGGCTCTTCTCCTCTTGTAATACAGTTTGTATTTACTCAAAAAGATAATTATAACTATTCAGTGTTATCGCGGCC
>NZ_CAADGZ010000014.1:0-49821 GCF_900696675.1 uncultured Candidatus Kuenenia sp.
GAATTGCAAGGAGACAACCCCGTGGAAAACCTTCTGGCATACGCCAAAAAAGCTCTTTTAACAAAAACCACTTCCGGCTTAACTTATAATATCGCTTGTTAATTTTTCAAAGAACTAAAGTGTTACCAAAAAATTAATGTTCGGGTAAGAATTGTGCCAATGCCTGCATCCAGTTCCAAAGCCCATTTTTCATTTCTTCCGCCTCTACGCCATCTTTGAATGAATCTTCATTTTCTTCGATAAAGCAATAGACCTTTCCTAAAAATTCTTTTAATTCAGCGACTTGTTTTAAAATATCCACCTTTATTTCTCCCCCTTAAGCTGGCATAGCCAGTGCCAAACAAGCACGAGATAAAAAATCCGAAGCACGAAATACGAAACAAATTCTAATTTTTAATTTTCAAATGTTCAAAACCCGGTTTTTTTCATAGGGATTTTGTATTTTGGAATTTGTTTAGTATTTAGCATTTCGGAGTTCACCATTAGATATTTTGTTAAAAAATATAAATAAATCACTGCTGCGGTACGGTCGTATACATCCTGATAATTCACGGAATATAACATACGTTTGTTGCAGAATGCAAACAGTTCTTGTTTTATTATTGTCGCGTAATCATGTTATATTCATGCTAATAGTTTTTTCCTGAATTTATGAATGAAACAACCCTGACAAAATTAACAGGTAGGGCAAGGATAAAATGTCGCTGTAGTGGTAAATAGGCATCCACAATTACCAGGCAGGATACTTTTGCAGCTTTATGAAGATAGGGGAATGTATGATAAAAATAGTTATTATTTATTTGTGTTTTTTTGCCGGTATTGTTTTATCAACCGGGAAAACGGCTTATAGTTATGGTTACAAAAGGGAAGAAGACCCTTTGATTACGACTTTTAAGGCGATCATTTTTCACGGGAAACAAGATAATTGGCTAATGGTTCAAAACGAGATTGAAAATATTACTGATCGTATAAATGACATTAATACTCTGTTTAATATAGACTTTAAACCCCTGTTTGCTGTTACATTACGAGAGCAGGATTTCCGCAATTTGTGCAATCAAATGGCAACGCTCGTTTTTTTTGCAATAAAGGAAAAGTTTTATTACAACAAAAAAGAACTACTGAAAATTTTTGTTCGTGCAAAAGTACGGCTTCGATTAGCAGAAGAGTATTATACTGCCTTGCTGGCAGGAAATGTCCTGGCTTATGACGAAAGGCATGCTACTTCACTGCACAAGGAGATTATAGAAAGATTTTCAGGTTTACGAGACACTATTGGCAGTGCCGGATTCCTCGGCGCCGGCGCCAAAGAACCAAATTTGTACGAGTTTAATACAATGTCCGATGAAATAGAATCGTTGCTTTTAACGGCATTTCCCTACTTTGACAAAAACCGGAAATGATTTTGTCCGGCCGATTCATCATGATGATATTACTGTTTGTCTTTCGACCCATACACTCATTTCATTCTTTGATATCTTTATTTAGCTGTAAATCTTTTATTTTTTGCTGCAGATTTTGACGGTGCATGTCTAATGCCTCTGCCGTATGGCTGATATTGCCACCGCATTCCTCAAGTTTCTTACTGATAAAATCCTTCTCGAAATTTTCAATAAGGATCTTTTTCGCTTCACGAAATGAGAGATGGTAATGTACATTTTTTGTTGAATCCGGGTTTTTTTCCTCCCGTATTATGTCTTCAGAGAGGTCTGAAATATCAAGAACATCGTTGTTTGTAAGAACTATGGCGCTTTCTATGGTGTTCTTTAACTGACGAATGTTTCCCGGCCAATTGTATGCACTAAGTTTTTTCATGGCGTCATTTGAAATAGAAACAACATTTTTATAATGTTTTTTACTGAAATGTTGTATGAACCGGTTTACCAGCAATGGTATGTCTTCTTTTCTCTTTCTTAACGGCGGAATTTTTATATTTACGACATTTATTCTATAGTATAAATCTTCTCTGAACCGGCCTTCTTCTATTTCCTCTTCCAGGTCGCGGTGGGTGGCGCTGATGATTCTTACATCAACCGCCAGTGTTTCCGTGCCGCCCAGACGTTCAAATTTTTGTTCCTGCAGTACCCGCAGGAGTTTTGATTGTGTGCTGAGGCTCATATCCCCTATTTCATCCAGCAGAATAGTGCCATTATTTGCCATCTCAAATTTACCCATGCGCCTTTCTGTTGCGCCGGTAAAGGATCCCCTTTCATGCCCGAAAAGCTCGCTTTCAATAAGCGTTTCCGGCACGGCAGCGCAATTCATCACAATAAACGGACCGTTTTTCCTTTTGCTCCTCCGGTGAATCTCATGCGCCGCAAGTTCTTTACCACTGCCGCTCTCTCCCTGAAGCAGTACCGTAACATCAGCGGTAACTACTTTTTCTATCCGGTCAAAAACCTCCTGCATGATCTTGCTTTGGCCGAGAAGCTCTCCATATCCCTCAAGCATTCCAATCTCCATGCGCAAGCGGGTATTTTCTTCCTGAAGAGCTATTTTCTCCAGCGCGTTCCTGGTGATAATGCGTAGTTCTTCCATTTCGTAAGGCTTTGCTATGTAATCGTATGCGCCCTTTTTCATGGCCTCCACGGCAATCTTTTCCGAACCGTGCGCCGTAACGATAACCACAAGCGGGGGATGTTTCATTTCACGTATCTTTTCAAGCGTTTTTAGTCCGTCGAGCTGAGGCATATTTATATCTAAAAATATAAGGGCTGGCTGCAACGTATGTATTTTTTGTAAAGCATCTATGCCGTTTGTTGCTTCAAAGATGGAACCGTGGTCCCTTTGTAAAATCTTTTTCATGCCGTAGCGTGCAGCTTTTTCATCATCGACGATTAAGATAGAATTTGTGTGCATGGTTTCCTTTGTTGTCATAATAATAGTAGTACCTTATCAGTAATTTCCCGGCACTTTTTCTCAAAATATTTAATAGTGAAATCGGTTAATTGCAGGCTTGTGACGATTTTTTTTAAATCTATGCAATCGTTCGACTGAGCTTATGACGAAGTGCTGTGTAATCTGTGGTTCTTGTTTCGTATTTCGCCTTTCTTGTTTATTTGTCTTCGCCTATGCCAGCTTGGGGTTGCATTTGCTCGAATGGGACGTCTATAACAAAGGTTGTTCCGTCCCCATTGCTTTCAACATGAATGGTGGCGTGCATGTCCTCTAATTTCTTTTTAACAACGGAAAGCCCTAAGCCGGTTCCCGTCTGTTTCGTAGTAAAAAATGGATCAAATATCTTTTGCAGAGAATCCTGCGGTATGCCGTGCCCGGTATCCGTGACTTTTATCTGAATAAAATGCTTTGTTGGAATGAGGTCTGCATCGATGGAGATTTTTCCATTGGGAGGGGTTGCCTGAATGGCATTATGGATAAGATTGAAAAATACCTCCTTTAATGCGGCTTTATCAGCATATATAAGTGGAAGTGCTTCAGAAATATTACATAATATCGCAATATTGTTTTGCCTCGCCTCATGGTTTAGCACTACCAGTGTTGAATCAATAACCTCTTTTATTTTCACATGTTCCTGCATGTTCCCACTGGGCTTTGCATAGAGAAGCAATTGGTTTACCACTTTGTTCAGCCGGTCGATTTCACCGACAATGATATCAAGGTCTTTTTGTAAAGGATGCTCCTTTTCTAAATCTTCGCACATTGCCTGGACGATAGCCTTTATGGAACTAAGGGGATTTTTTACTTCATGGGCAACGCTTGTAGAGAGGCGTCCGAGACTGGATAATTTTTCGTTTTCTAGCATTTTTCTCTCAAGAAAAAGTTTTTCTTCGATGATCTTTGATTTTTCAAGCGCGGAACCAATCTCGTTTGCAATAATCATTAATTGATCTAAATTATCAGAGGCGATCGGCATACCGCGTTTTGCCCTGCCCATACACAATATCCCTTTCAGCCTTCTTTTTACAAAGACAGGAAAGATAAAAATAGCCTCCAATAACCGCATTTCACTAATGACGGCAGCGTCCTTTACTTCATATCGGTTTAATTCCACAAGCTCTCCCGATGAATAAAATTGTATAATATTATGCAAATTTGCAAGTGCAATAACGTCATTTTTTTTGTCTCCGATGATTTGAATCCTGTTCTTTTTAATGAGAACGAGGTTTATTGTTTTAATCGAGGTCGCTTTTTTAATAGAAAAGACAACATTTTCAAGGAGTGCCGTGATGTTGACAAGAGGGTCTGTGCTTATGACATGATTTAATTCGTTTAAAAGATACTCCGTATCCGAGCTTCGAAAAAAGAGTATCTTCCTGAAAAGTTTTTGAGACTTTTCTTTAATTGTTGGAAACCAGAAAACAAGGTTTATTACAAAGACCGCCTCCAGTGTTTTGGAATGTATTGCATACTTTATTTCCATAAACTTGCTAAATTGCTTTATTCCGAAATAGTAGAGACAGATGATGACAAAGGTGAGGAAAGAGTAAAAAATACTCCTTCTTAAAACAAATTCCATATAATTATAGCGATAAACGTAATAGGAAAAGACGATGCTGGGAAAAATGGAAGATAACATGGAGACAAGCACCAGATAGTCGCCGATATAAGCTATTTTCCTGCCTTCGAGGATTACGGTAAATCCAATGAAAACCGCTATGGTTATCAATACCCAGAAAATAGCCATAAGGAATTTTTGTTCCTCTTTTTCTTCTGCATTTTTTGCCAGCCATTTGGAGATGTACGCAGAAATAAGCAATGCTACTATCAGCCAGACGATAAACGGCTTTACAAGCTGGCTATGGGCGACCAAATAAGATTCTTCCAGGCGGATGAATTTTTTTATAACGAATGAAAAGGGGAGAACGGGAAAATATATTGCAATTAAAATAAGCTTCTGCAAGGACCTTCTTATCGTAAAACCGTTTTCATATAAAAATGAAATGGCGGTATGAAGCAATAAGCTGGGCATAAGCCCAATGCCGGCATACGAAATTGCGTCAGCAATGAAATTTACCGGGAAGAGATTTTTGTCGAACAAAATAGAACTAAAGAGATAAACGGTATTCCCTAAATGCCACATTGCGACACTAATAACAAGAAACTGAAAAATAAATTCACTTCTCTTCTTGTGTCTTCGCTGCCCAATGAGTACGGATAAAACGATGTGAAGAATCGTTCCCACGATGAAACCAATAATGGAAATAATTTCATAAAGAGGCATAGGCGTGTTTGGAGATTTTATCCCTATAAAAGTGTGACAAAAAAGGTATAATTCTTTAAAAAAGGGCAGCTACGGATTGTGCATGTTATATATATTGCCCTGTAAAAACTGCTTTTTACAAATCTTTCTCCGTACTACTATCCATAAACTTATTGTTTTTAATGCGCGTTTTTCAAAATGCATAACCGTAAGGCATTGATTAGCAGAGACGCACGGCCGTGCGTCTCTGCATTAAATTCCCTTCTTGGGATTAAGGGGGTGGGTAAAAATTAATGCCGTTGGGTCTTTGTCTTTTAAAAACCCAGCCTAATTTAAGAATACGTACATTCCCCGGAGCGGCCGGTTTCTTGTTTAAACATATTTGTTATTGGTAAATTGGCAGGAAATACCCTGCACATATTAATATCGCATTAAAGGGACATGTCAACAGAAAAAACAACGCGTGCTTTTCAATATTTTTTGGGTAGTGAGCAGAAATTATGATACGAAAGAGAAATGAAACTATCGCTGATGCGGTAAATAAAATAATTATCAGATCCCCAAACTGGGTTGGCGACGTGGTTATGGCCACTCCCGCGTTTAGGTGTATTCGTGAAAACTTTCCCCGCGCCAAAATAAGCATTCTCTTAAAACCCTACGTCAGGAAATTAATCGATAACGCGCCATGGTTCGATGAAATAGTGGAGATTGATGCGCATAACTCTCGGGGAAAATACGTGGGATATATTTCTCTCATTATGCAAATACGAAGGAACCGGTATGACCTGGGGTTTTTATTCCCCAATTCATTCAGTTCTGCGTTACTATTCCGGCTGGCGGGTGTAAAGCGCCGTATTGGTTATAAAAGAGATGCCCGCGGCTTCCTGTTAACCGACGGGGTCAACCGGTTAAGGGAAAATGGAAGGTTTTTGCCGACATATATGGCAGAGTATTACTTACGGTTATGTTCTGAAATCGGATGCGCTGTACGCTCAAAGAAGCTGGAGTTGTTTGTAACCGAACGGGGGCAGAAATGTACTGCGGAAATGTTTGATGAATATGGCTTTAACAATGGAAGACCACTTATTCTCTTAAATCCAGGCGCAGCCTATGGGTCTTCAAAATGTTGGACGGTAGAAGGATTTGCCCGAACTGCTGATATTATCCAGTCAAAAATTAGAAGCAATATTGCTGTTGTGTGCGCCCCTCATGAGGTGAAATTAGGCGAAGATATCAAAGAGAAAGCAAAATCAAAGATAATAAATTTAGCAGACAGAGCACTTGACCTGGAAATTTTAAAATCAATTATTCAAAGATGTGATTTGTTAATCTCCGTTGATTCCGGACCAAGGCACATAGCAGTGGCTTTTAAAAAACCCGTTATTACGCTAATGGGGCCAAATGACCCGAGATACACATATTCTCCTGAAGAAACAGGAGAGGTGATACGTGCGGAGGTGGATTGCCTTGCATGTCAATTAAAGGTTTGTCCGAAAGACCACAGATGCATGACCCAAATAAAACCGGAAAGGGTTGCAGGGGTAAGCCTGGAAGTGCTTCGCCACTACCTTTAGAAGAAATGACAATTACAGGTGAACAGTAGTACCTTTCTTCTGTCGGTAGTCGGCAAATGGCAGATTGAGTACTCCCGAATGTTTGCCAGCTTAGGGATTTAAAAGATACATTTTTTGTAAATAGCTATCATATAAAAAATATATCCAACCAGTAAAAAAACACCTTCCCACCTGGTAAGTATAAACTTTCTCATAATCATGGGAATAAGCAGAAGGCTGAAGACGATCATAACCGGCATATCAAATTGCAAAGAAGAGGTATTAATCTGCAGCGGGTGTATAATAGCGGTGATTCCAAGCACCGCGAGAATATTATAAATATTGCTTCCCAGCACGTTGCCTACGCAGATATCCGATTCTTTCCGAAAAGCAGCAACGGTTGATATTGCCAATTCCGGAAGAGAAGTACCTACCGCAACAACGGAAAGACCAACAACGAGTTCGCTTATGCCAAAGTTGCGCGCCAGATAAATTGCAGAATTCACCAGCAGGTGTGCGCCCCCGATAAGCGTTGTAAGGCCGATAAACATGAACAAAATATCGAGAGAAAGTGTGTTTTTTTTGCTAATAAAATCTGCAAATTCCTCCTCGATTACCTTTGATTCTTTTTTGGCACTCCGGGAAATATAGCAGGTATAGACTACAATCCCCACCACCAGCAGGCCGCCTTCCCAACGGCTAAGAATGCCGTTTCTGCACATCAGATACAAAAGGCCTGAAATGCCTATAATAATTGGGATTTCCCTGCGGAGGAGGTTCATTTCCACTTTCAGTGGAAGGATTATTGCGGTTACCCCAAGTACCAGTCCAACGTTGGCGATATTGCTTCCAATGACGTTCCCTATTGCGATGTCATTTAAATTTCTTATCCCGGAAATAATTCCTGTAACGAGTTCAGGAGCAGATGTGCCAAAGGCAATAATGGTAAGACCGATGATAATAGGTTTAATATTAAGAAAATACGCGAATCGCGACGCCCCTTTGACAAGCCATTCGGCGCCAAAATAAAGAGCGGCAATGCCGGCACAAAATAAGAGAGATTGTAAGAGAATCATAGGTTAATCCACCTCTTTAAAAAACGCTACTTATGAACGAGAGCGTAAGTTTTATAGGGTTAATAGCATTAAAATATGGTTGTTGTATCATCATGGAAACATTTCACCGTTAAATTCCTCCTATTGCCGTGTACCATAAAAATACTCTGTGAAATTTATGCAATCTGTGGTTTCAATCTTTTTTTATCGAGAAAGCTGAAGCCTCCGATGGCATCTTATTTTTTGTATAACGGCAAAAGCGTTTCCGGTATGTTCTTTAATGTTTGGTATTCCTGGTCTTTTTTTGAGAGGATTGGCGAAGAGGATTGCCACGTTATGTTTATCGCTGGGTCCGACCAGAGGATACCATAATCATCGTCGGGCGTGTAAATTTCCGTACACTTGTATAATACGTCTGCCGTTTCGCTCAGGACCAGAAAACCATGTGCGAATCCTTCGGGGATATACAATTGGTATTTGTTTTCAGCGGATAAATGGACGCCTGTCCATTTTCCAAAAGAGGGAGATCCCCTCCGGATGTCCACCGCGACGTCAAAAATTTCTCCGGAGATAACATAGACAAGTTTTCCCTGCGGATGCAAGAGTTGGTAGTGCAGGCCTCTTAGCGTATTTTTTTTAGAGTAAGAGTGATTATCCTGTACAAAATTGCCAGAAATTCCCACTTCCGCGTATTTATTTTTGTGAAAGGTTTCCAGGAAAAACCCTCTATCGTCTCTGAAAACCTGCGGCTTGATGAGCACAACCTCCGGCAAGGCGGTCTTTGCAAATTCACAGGGCATATTCTTTTATCTCCTCTTCTTCAATGACTGCCATGATATAACGTCCATAATCATTTTTTAACATATCAAGGGCAAGCGCTTTTAATTGCGCCCGGTCAATGTATCCCAACCGGTATGCGAGTTCTTCGATACAGGCGATTTTTATTCCCTGTCGTTCCTGTATTGCCTGGACATAGCTGGACGCCTGCTGGAGTGATTCATGCGTTCCGGTGTCAAGCCATGCGAACCCCCTCCCTAAAAGTTCTACACAAAGATCGCCTCTTTTTAAATAGGTTACATTCACATCCGTGATCTCCAGTTCTCCCCTGGCGGAAGGTTTAAGATTTTCAGCAATCTTGATTACATCGTTGTCGTAGAAGTATATGCCGGGGATAGCGTATTTTGATTTAGGTTTTTTGGGTTTTTCTTCGATACTGATGACTTTTCCGTTCTGGTCGAATTCTACAACGCCGTATCGTTCAGGGTCATGAACGTGATACCCGAAGATTAATCCCCCTTTTTTGATTTGGGTGGCGTTTTTAAATATTTCACGAAGCCCGTGACCATAGAAAATGTTGTCCCCCAGGATAAGGGCGACAGAGTCCTTGCCGATAAAGGGTTTCCCGATAATGAAGGCTTGCGCCAAACCTTCCGGGGCGGGTTGCTCTGCATAACAAATCGAAATGTTTAATGATGAACCGTCGCCGAGCAATTCTTTAAATTGCGGCAGATCTCTTGGGGTAGAGATGATGAGTATTTCCCTTATTCCCGCCAGCAATAATGCCGACAAGGGATAATAAATCAACGGTTTATCGAAAACGGGTAAAAGCTGTTTGCTTACCACCCTTGTAATGGGATAAAGCCGTGTGCCGGAGCCTCCGGCGAGGATTATGCCTTTCATGGTATTTTAATCTTTGGTAAATAATGAATCTAATGGGCGCATGGTTACGCTATATGTTTATTTTATTGAGATTTTTCAAAAAGCGAAAAGAAGGATGTCGCCCTTCAGGCAAATGTGGTGTCCGAATTGTAACAGGGGATTCAATGATTCTTCAAGCATTTTTATCTGCGGGCAGGTCATTTAATTTGATGATCAATGTGTTTTTTGTTCCCTCTTTCCTTGTAAGCCAAAAAAACCTATAATAATAAGAACAATAATTTATTATCGCATGAACATAATACCTTTAAAAAAAGAGATTGAACATGTCTGACTGGATTCATATCGAGAAAGATCCAAAACATATAGCCAGGGAAAAATTGAAGGCGCAGGAGATGCGAAAAACGCAATGGTGGTTAAACAAAATATCGCGGGGAATATGTCATTATTGCCAGAAAACATTCTCCCCCGATAAGCTTACTATGGACCATGTAGTACCGCTTTCAAGGGGTGGTAGAAGCACAAAGGGGAATATCGTCCCGTGTTGTAAGGAATGTAACAATAAGAAAAAGTACTTAACACCGGCTGAAATTGTATTGAATAAATTGAAACAACAGAATGCCTCACCGCAAGGGGATATGGTACAGCCAGAAAACAAACAAGAAGACAGTCTGCAATCCTGAGTCCTCAATCTGCAATTTGAAATTTGTCGACTGATACAGAGTCTCCAATGTACCTTCATGCCTGAACTTTACAACGTTGCAAGGCTTTCTGTTTATTGAGAATTTTCGAAAACCTACTTTATTACGTATATTGTCGTATGGAGATGCCAAACGTTTACTCCCAACAAAAAAAACCGGAATTGCTCTCTCCCGCCGGCGATATGGAATGTTTTTTTGCTGCCGTTGAAAATGGCGCTGACGCTATTTATGTTGGCTTAAAAGATTTCAGCGCACGTGCAAGTGCGTGTAATTTTTCCATCGACGACGTCCGCAAGGCCATTGCCTATGCCCGCAAAATGTCCGTCAGGGTCTACGTCGCCATTAATACCCTGATTAAAACCGACGAATTGGAAAAGGTCGTGGAATATCTCATCGCACTTGATGAATTACGGCCAGATGCTTTGATTATTCAGGATTTGGGGCTTCTTTTCCTGATACAATCTCAATTCCCTCAATTTACCCTTCACGCCAGTACGCAAATGACTATTCATAATCTTGCCGGGGTAAAACAGATGGAAAGGATGGGGTTTAAACGAGTCGTCTTGTCCAGAGAGTTGTCGGTGGATGAGATTAAAAATATTGCACTAAATTCCAACATGGAGATTGAGGTATTTGTCCACGGGGCATTGTGTTATTCCTATTCAGGGTTATGTTTCTTTAGCAGTGTAATGGGCGGACGTAGCGGGAACCGGGGCCGCTGCGCACAGCCATGCAGGATGTATTATAAATCACCGCAGGGTGAAGGCGGATATCTGTTTTCTATGAAAGACCTCCGTACTTTAACCCATGTAAACAGGTTAATGGCGGCAGGGATTCACTCCTTTAAGATTGAAGGCCGTATGAAATCGGCTGAATACGTTGCCGCAGCGACACATGTCTATCGCCAGGCAATTGATGGCACGCTTGAAGATATGGACAACGCCATTCATCTCATGAATACCGTATTTAGCCGGGAAACAACTTACTCATACCTGTTTGAAGAAACGTATCAACAAGGTAAAAAAAACAGCAATAACAAATATGCGCCACGCCCGGAAAATGCCCCTTTCTTGTCTCATCCTTCGCAAGGCGGGGCAGTTGTAAAATCCCCAAAATTCGTACAGGATATAGAACGATTCTCCAATAATAAACAAGTCAAGGCCTCAGACGCGATCAATCCATTCTATCCTGCAAATATAGGCGCTTATGCGGGTGAGGTAACAAAACAGGGAAAGGGCTGCATTACCGTTCGGGCAGATGCTGAAATCGGTGTAAGGGATTTATTACAGTTTTTTGAGAATGGCGCAAAGGAACCCGCCTTGTTACCCGTAAGGAATATCAGGGTCAATGGGAAGAGGGTGTTTGGTATAAAGGCAGGTGATATTGCCATGATCGACACAGAACGGCAATATCAACCTGGGGTAGGGGCAAGGTTGTACTTGCTCTCTTCGCAAAAGATCAAAGAATATTTTACGCCAAAAGTACCGAAAAAATCAGAGGCTTCCAGGATGCCCGTGGATTTGGAAATCAAAATAATGCCTGACGGCATAGACATAAAGGGCACGGCAAGGTATTTCTCGTTTCCCATGAATTTTTCGGTGAAACTGGAAAAGAGCATTCACAGGACAACAGAAAGAGAACAGGTAAAAGAGTGCTTTTCCCGCCTGGGCGAGACGTCCTTTGAGCTGAAAGATATTCATACAGAAATTTCCGATGAATTATTTGTTCCGCTCAGCGTGTTAAATGAAATCCGAAGGGAGTATTTCCGGATATTTTATGAAGAATGGCACAAGGACAGGGATCGCAGGTGTGAAAGCATAAAGAAGTGGGTTAAGGGGGAGTGGATTGAATTTACTCATCCAGTACATAGGGATGTTTCTGCCGGAGGAATAAGGCTATCTCTGAAGGTAGATAAACCGGACTATTTAAACCACATCCCACTGGAAACGGTTCACAAGATATATATAGTCCTTACCGAGGAAACGATTGGGGATCTCCTGGCACTGCAAAGCCATAATCAAACATCCTTTAACAAAAGGGGATTAAGTGCGTTGTTATACACTTGCGGAGAAAATAATGAAAATATCTCTCCATCAAATGGAAGAGACAAGATCGTTTTCTCATTACCCGCCATCATGAGGGATACAGGGATAGGATGCATGACCTACGGGTATTGTAAGAAGGCCGTACAGGAGTTGCTCTCACAGAGGTTTCGGCAATTCCATATCTCCAACCCCGGTGCAATTGAGTTATTTGAAGACGCAGAGGTACAATTGTATGCCGATTACCCTTTCTATTGTCTGAATCCGCTTTCTGCGATTAAACTGCGCGAGTTGGGATTCTGCAGATATACGCTCTCTCCGGAAGATGACAAAGAGAATCTGGAAAAGCTGTTTTCTCCCCATGCTGAGTTGATTATTTATCAGGATACCCCGCTCTTTACCTCAGAGACCTGCATTTGGGCAAACATGAAAAGGGAGTGTCCTGGAAAGAATTGGTGCGGTTTCAGTCAAATGACACTGGAAAATGAATATGGCGACCGCTTTACAGCCATAAATGAGGATTGCAGGACAGTAGTGATTGGACAAAAGCCATTTTCCCTTATTCAGTACATTCCAAAACTGATTGATGGCGGTCAAAGGGACTTCAGGGTTGACTTATGTTATAAGGATTATACACCTGAAATGGTGCAGGATATATTTTCAAAAATTCAAACCATGAGTAAGGTCAATAATTCCGTGATGGGGAATTTTGAAAGGGGGCTACTGTAGAGTTCAGGTTGCCAGGCCGGCCCCCGACTTCTTGGCAAAATATTTAAAGGTGAAATACGAAATAAGAAACACGAAATCCGAAACAAATTCTAATGACAAAATGATTTGAAATTCTAAACAAGCGCTTCTTTTGTATCTCGCGTTTCGTGCTTCATACTTGTTGTATGTTTTGGATTTGTTTTGAATTTTATGCATTGTTCTTCAAATTTGTTTCGTACTTCGGGTTTCGTATTTTTAATTTCTCGCTTGTTTGGTTCTGGCTATACCAGCTTAGGAATTTCTATAGCGCTTATTGGGTTTCACCCATGGCTATATGCTTTCTGCCCTTCAGTCCTATGGTATTTCCTCTATCCAGCCAATCCCCTTCTGTCTCAGAATCCTGACGCCGTCGCCCGATGATTTTAAACCGGCCAATTCCATATCAGAGTCAACCATAATTTGGACAAGCTCGTGAAATGTAACCCTCGGCGCCCAGTTTAATTTTTTTTGTGCCTTCGTTATGTCGGCACATAAAAAGTCTACTTCTGTAGGCCTGAAGTATCTGGGATCGATTTCAACAAGGACGTCGCCGGTTTTAAGTGCGGAGGTTGAGGATAAGGCGGAGGTTAAGGAGCGAACGACGCCTTTTTCTTCGGCGCCTTTTCCCTTCCATTCCAAATCAACCCCAACAAGTTTGAAGGCAATTTCGACAAATTCTCTTACCGAATGGCTTTCGCCGGTTCCTATCGCATAATCATCCGGTCTTTCCTGTTGAAGTATTAACCATTGGCACACTACATATTCCGGGGCAAAACCCCAGTCCCTTCTGGCCGCCAAATTACCCAAATACAATTTCTTTTGCTTTCCGGCAACGATGTTTGCCACCGCCCTCGTTATCTTTCTTGTTACAAAAGTCTCGCCTCTTCTGGGTGATTCGTGATTAAAGAGGATTCCATTACAGGCAAACATATTGTACCCCTCCCGATAGTTAACTGTCATCCAGTAGGCATAGACTTTGGCTGCAGCATAGGGGCTTCTTGGCCTGAAATGTGTTTCCTCATTTTGAGGAGGAAGGGCATCTCCGAACATCTCGCTACTACTTGCCTGATACACTTTGGTTTTAATGCCGCTTCTCCTTACTGCCTCTAACAACCTTGTTGTGCCCAGGCCACTAATATCCCCAGTGGATTCAGGCATATCAAAGCTAACGCGTACATGGCTTTGCGCTGCCAGGTGATATACTTCATCAGGCTGAATATTATAGATGAGGTTTGTTATTTGTCCCGAATCGGAAAGGTCTCCGTAATGCAAAAAAAGCCGTGCATCGGGGTCATGGGGGTCCCGGTAGAGGTGATCAATCCTGCCGGTGTTAAAGGTACTGGATCTGCGAATAAGGCCGTGAGTTTCATAGCCCATGGAAAGGAGAAATTCTGCAAGATAGGAGCCGTCTTGTCCGGTAATTCCGGTTATTAAAGCTTTTTTCATAATATTCTCAGATATTTTAAATAGTAAAAATTTAAGATTACGGTTAAGGTTGAGATAATGCCATTTGTATTGCCTTGACTTGCAAGAAGCCCTTACTTATAATTTACTCCTCTTATGCGACCGCAATGAATTAGCTACGTACTATTAAATCAGGTTGGGTTTTTAAAAGAAAAAAATCCAACGACATTTATTTTTATTCATTGCTTAACTAAAAATATTGAAATTCCTATACATAAAATGTGACTCATTGGTAAAGAGAACCCGTATAAATATTTTTAATGACATGCTGTTTTTTGCCGTTAATTCCGGAACAGATACTCTCATTTAAAAAAAATGGATGAACTAAACGCTCCGAATTCACTGCCTGTTTTTGCAAAAAATACGCCGCAAACAATACTAAAACCACGTATAGAACAGTATTGGCTGCTGTTTTTTATCTCCGTGCTTTCTTTTTTTTTAAGCCTCCGGTGGCACGGAATCCACTCTCCCTTTGGACTTTGTCTGTTATCATTTGGCAGTATTCTTTTTTGTTATGGAGTGCTCACCATTTGCATTTCAAAATATTATATTGCCCAAAACGGGTTATTCCTTATAGAAGGGCCTTTTTCGACCCGTCTTAAGAAAATAGACTATAACGACATTAACAAAATACTCATACACCAGGGTGCTATTCAAAAACGCCTCCGGGTCGGCACTCTCAAAATTTTCACAAATACCATTACGTATACGCTTAAAGGCATTAAAAACCCCCACCAAATACGGGAACTTATTACCCGGGAAAGGGTTTCCTATAACGAAAGGCGCTCTTTGATGAAAAACATCCTTTCGTAAGGTAAGGTTACCATTAAAAACTAAAGTGTTACAATATTCTGGTTTTTCTTAATCTGTGCAATATGTGAAATCTGTGGTTCCCCTTTAGTATTTCCTGTTTTTTTTATTTACCCTTCCCAAACAGCATCACCCTCACCGTTTTTAATAATACGACAGTGTCCAGCAGGAAGGACATATTTTTTATGTAGTACAAATCGTATTGTAGTTTTTCTTCTGTTTGTTCAATGGTAGATGCATAGGGATATTTCACCTGTGCCCATCCGCTTAATCCTGGTTTCACGGCAAGCCGCTGGGAATAAAACGGTATATTCTTTTCAAATTCTTTTATGAATATTTCCCTCTCCGGACGCGGGCCAACCAGACTCATATCGCCCTTAATCACATTCAATAATTGCGGAACCTCGTCCAGCCTCCATTTTCTCAGAAGCCTTCCCACCTTCGTAATCCTGTGATCATTGTCCGCTGCATAAACAGCCCCTGTCTGTGATTCTGCATCGGCTACCATCGTCCGGAATTTAATAATGGTAAACCTCCCGGCGTCTTTTCCCATCCGTTCCTGCGTATAAAAAATACCTCCCCTCGACGTAATTTTAATCAAAACGGCAGTTATCGCCATTACAGGCATTAATATGATGAATAATAGTAGGGAAATAATGGTCTCTAAAACAGGTTTAATAAATTTGCCGTATAATTTTGGCTTGCTTATAACTACATGCAGCATCCACATGTCATTAATATGTTTAAACGGTATCTTGCCGGTTAGTTGTTCGTATATTGTAGGCATATCGATTACGTCCACGCCGTTCCATGAGCAATGGATCAACGTTTTAATCAGATCCGCATGTTTTTCATGAGTTATGGCAGAGATAACAGTGTCGATATTCTGCTGCCGGATGGCCTTGTTTATAACAGACCGGTCTCCCAGGACGGGCGCTCCGCATATTTGCGTGTTTAACTTTTCCGGATCATCGTCAATAAACCCCGTCACTTTTATTCCCGCTTTTTTTGCCTTGCGAATCTCCCCTAAAATGGTTCTTCCTGCCCAACCGGCGCCTATAATAAGCGCCCTCCTGTTAAAAAGCGGCTGCTCTATTATATAACTGTAGAGCATTCTCCAGCCCGTAATAAAGACAATAATGAGCGCTCCATTGATGAAGAAAACGCCCCTTCCTATCTTCAATGATCCATTTATGTAAAATATAAACGTCGTTATAACAAAGGCTACTGCAGTTGCGAAAATGATAGAGAGGGCAGTGCCGATAGATTTATAGTCCTTACGGGTATCGTATAGATCCGCAAAGGAGAATATTGTTATAAGAACAATGCCGTAAACCGCAAACGACAAGGGATTTCCTCTTACGTAACTTAGCCCGCCCTCAACGCCCAGACGAACGATTGCAGATAACAATATTGCAAGGTTTACGATGCAGATATCTCCCAACACCAGTACTATTTTTCTTCGGGAAACCGGATAATGAATTTTCATTGTTCTATCTCTTTATCTCATCCACCCGAGAAATTTTTCAATATCGCTCAAAAAAATCTTAGGATTGCGCACATAGACCGAGCTTCTTGCCTTTGCCCTTTCATATATGCGGGTGATATTTTTGTTATAATCATGAAACGTTTCTTTTACTTCCCTTTCAAGGGCAGTGAATTCTTCCTCATCCATCGTATCGCTTCTTTTTTTCACATCCTTTAGATAATAGTCGCTGGGTATCCGCAGAAAATATTCTTCATACGCCATATCCCTTTTCACCAGCCCCCTTTCAACGCCGATATCGAACAATTTTGTGCCGGGAAACGGTTCATACACCCCCACCGATGCAAAGCTTGGTTTGATTTCATACAGCAGCTTTACGGTCTCTTTTACATCTTCCTTTGTCTCCGTAGGCACACCCATCATGAAATATGCCGTCCAGTGTATCCCCGCCTTCCGGAAAAGTTTTGCGGATTCCTTTACCTGCTCCAATGACACTCCTTTGTCCATAATCTTCAGGATTCTTTCACTGCCGGACTCAACGCCTACCTTAATACTGTTGCAGCCTGCTTTTTTCATCGTTTTAAGTAGGGGAAGGTCTACCAGGTCAGCCCTTGTGTTGCAGTCCCATTTTACCTTCAGCCCTACTTTTAACAATGCATCACAAAACTCCGCAACCCTTTTTTTGCTAACGGTAAAAGAGTCGTCTTTGAAGGTAAACTGGTGTGTGCCATATCTTTCGTTAACGTATTTTATTTCTTCAATGATATTTGGTATTGAACGATACCTTACTTTCCTTGTCCAGATTTGTGTGGCGCAATAAGAGCAGTTAAACGGACAGCCCCTGCTCCCCATTATCAGCCCCATGTCCTCAGATGTGTAGGTATCTGCCCCCAACAAAGATTCCCTGTCGGGGAAGGGCAGCGTGTCCAGATTATCAATAAATTTTCCCGAACCGCTGCTTGCTTTCCTGCCGTCCCTGTAATAGGAGAGGCCTGCTATTTTCTCAAATCCCCCTTCTTTTTTCTCCAGCAAGTGTACCAGTTCCGGAAAAGCGCCTTCGCCTTCCCCGCTGATAACAAAGTCAACATCTCCGGAGATCGTTAATACTTCCTCAGGTTTTAATGTTGCGTGAGGGCCCCCAAAAACCACGTGGCATTTTTTATCGTATTTTTTCACCAATGACGCTACGGTAAAAGCAGATGCCGCTTTTGGGGTCATTACGGTAATTCCTACAATGTCCGGCCGGCAGGTTTTCAGTGTTTCCGATAGTTCTTTTATGATGTGATTTTCCGGATTTCTCAGCTCTTTTAAATAAGCGGCATACATCTCCGGCAATCTGGTATAGTCCATTCCTTTGGAGTCTTTATTGCAGTCAGCGTCATAAATCGTCACATTGTGCCCTGCTTTTTTCAGTATGGACGCCAGATAGCTCAAACCCAGGGGGAAATACCGGTTGTAATATTGGAAGAACCGGTAAAACGGTGGATCTATCAAAAGGATATTCATTTCTGCAGCCCTCTGTCCAGGCTTCTGTACTGTGTCGCTTCAGAAATATGTTCCTCTTTTATTGCATCGCTCCCGTCCAGATCAGCAATGGTGCGGGCAACCTTTAGTATTTTGCTGTGTCCGCGGGCGGAGATGCCCAGCGCTACCATTGCCTGATGCAGCAACGATTCTGCCTGCTTGTCCAGCACGCAATATTTTTTTAGCTGTTTTGAAGTCATATGTGCATTTACCTTTATTTTTTGTCCATGAAAGCGTTCTCTCTGTATCTCTCTCGCACGAACTGTCTTTTCTCTTAACGATTCAGAGGAATGTCCTTCTGCGTCCGATAAAAGCTCCCTGTAACTTACCGCCGGTATCTCCAGATGGATATCAATCCTGTCCATCAGAGGCCCTGATACCTTGGAAGAGTATTTTTGTATCTGATATGAAGTGCAGCGGCATTCCTTTTTCCTGTCGGTATAGTATCCGCACGGGCAAGGGTTCATTGCGCACACCAGCATAAAACTGGCAGGGTACGTCACCGAATTCATAGCCCGCGATATTGTAACATCGCCCGTCTCCAGCGGCTGGCGAAGCACTTCCAGCGTTTTTCTGTCGAACTCGGGAAGTTCGTCCATGAATAATACCCCGTTATGTGAAAGGCTGATTTCTCCCGCCCTTGGGGCAGACCCGCCGCCAATCAATCCTGCAGTGCTGATGGTATGGTGGGGCGCCCTGAACGGCCTTGTTGCAATTAAATATTTCTTTGCATCCAGAAGCCCCAGCACGCTGTATATTTTTGTGGTTTCGAGAGCCTCTTCAAGGGTAAGCTGCGGCATGATCGTAGGGATACGCTGCACAAGCATTGTTTTCCCCGCCCCCGGCGGCCCAACCAGCAGTACATTATGATTGCCCGCCACCGCGACGGTTAACGCCCGCTTTGCATGCTCCTGGCCCTTTATCTCTGCAAAATCAACATCATATCCCGTATGATTCCCGAACATCTTGTCGGGATCGATCCGGAATTTTTCAGGGACGATTGCCTTTGAAAGGATTCCTGCCGTTTGCTCAAACGTTTCAACCGGCAGAATGTCGATCCCTTCCACTACCGCTGCCTCAGGCGCATTCACGGAAGGGAGGATTAGCTTCCTTATTCCCAGTTCACGACATTTCAATGCCATCGGCAGGCAGCCTTTTACCGGGCGCACCTTTCCATCTAATGATAATTCACCCACAATGGCATATTCGTGCAGATCAGATATTTCTAACTGGCCTGTAGCGGCAAGGATCCCTACCGCAATCGGCAGTTCAAAAACAGGCCCTTCCTTTTTTCTGTCCGCAGGCGCAAGGTTTATTATGACATTACTGGGGAACCGGTAACCGCTGTTATTCAGCGCAGCCTTTACTCTGTCCCGGCTCTCCTTTACCGCAGTATCCGGCAGCCCCACAATAATCGTAGAAGGCATCTCTCCCTTTACGATACATATCTCTACTTCCACCAGATATCCTTCAATACCATAAACAGAAACGCTTTTTACATTTGCCAGCATATAATCGGGTCGCAGCGGGATAAAGTCAGGTTTAAATTACACTATTAAACCCGAGATTTAAATTAACATATGACCATGTTGATTAACCTTTATTTCCTGGGCAGTGGAACGTATTGGGTTAACTTTACCTGAGGGCTAAAGCCATTGATAATGTCACTTTGTAACACTTTAGTCTTTTGAAAAACTCCAATAATAGCGATGTTTTGCAGCATGGTGTGGTGGCGTATTGCATACACTCCTACTTCATGATTCGGAATTCCTTGTTCGACTTTCGTTATTCATTCGGAGGTCGGGGATGCCCTCGAAAAACACGGACATCTTGCCTTGCTCGTTTAAATTAATCAGTCATTTTAACTTAGTGCTTATGCAGCCTCGCCACCTGTCTGCCGTTGTTATTCGTCGATCGCCTTATTCAGTTTCTCAAGCAGTTTTTCCATATCTCCCCCGCTCATTGCCGCTGTTTTTTCGATGCTGAACCCACCGCCGCAGCAGGAATCTACGCCAAAATCCTTAAAAATACCAATTGTCTTAGAATATTTTTGTATCACATCATTAATAATCATATCCTTGGTAATTACTTTATTTTCACCCATTTTACATATTCTCCCTCTTATTTAAATAATCAAATAAACAATTAAACTCTCATCTTAACGCAAATATTTTTTAAAATCCACGCATTTTTGGCAGCACTTCATCCATCGTTTGTTAACAAAAACGCGGGTTATTTATTTTCTCTTGCAAGCATATAGAGGAATTGCTGGGCGTATCCTGCGTATTTCCCAAAATAATGCACCCCAAACGTGTGCAATTCATTATTTGATACGGTTTCATCTTTAAAATAAAGCCGCTGGAGGATTTTTTTTATCCATGTATCAATAGGAAACGCCTCTGAAAACCCAAGGGAAAACAAGAGAACGCAGTCTGCAATCTTGTTTCCGACGCCTGGAATCTGCAGCAGGGCTTTTTTAGCCTCCGGATAGGGGAGTTTGTTTAATGCAGTTAAAAAAGCATCGTTGATGGTATCGTTTGCCTTTTTAATATGTACTGCACGGAATCCTGTCTTTGCCATTAAAATCTGCTGGTAATCGTCCAGTTTACCCGGACGGGGAAAGGTGTGCCATTCGAAATCATGCAGCCGCACTTTCTCGCCAAAATACTCTGAGAGATTTTCAAGGTTTAACTGTATCTTTGGAATGTTTGCGGCGGAAGAACACATAAACGATATCAAACACTCCCAGGAATCCTGCCGCACGATACGCAATCCGTAAAACTTCCCTATCGCACTGTTCATGTGTGAATCCTTATTTATTTGCGATAGTATATCGCCATACGGTTCATCAAGCGCAAAAAAATTCGTTAAGAATTTTTTGCCGACGCCATAATATTCCACATGCTCTGATAACTGCCGGATTTTGAATATTCGGTTTTTTGCTGCAACGTAGAACCAATCGTCTATTTTTTTCACCCGGAACAATTGGCCGCATAAGAGTGTGTGGCTGAGATTAAAATCTTTTACCGCTAGTTTTGGCAAGGTATTATGAATCCCACATTACAAATTCATTGTAACAATTTAGTTTTTTGAAAAATTGAAAAAACTCGTTCAAAAGCTCCGGCTTAAGAACGCAATCAGTACCTTATTTGGTCATTAGTCATTAGTAATTGGAGACTGGAGATTTCTTTTAATCCGAGG
The DNA here is from genome assembly GCF_900696675.1 of uncultured Candidatus Kuenenia sp. Classification (NCBI taxonomy): domain Bacteria; kingdom Pseudomonadati; phylum Planctomycetota; class Candidatus Brocadiia; order Candidatus Brocadiales; family Candidatus Brocadiaceae; genus Candidatus Kuenenia; species uncultured Candidatus Kuenenia sp. The sequence goes on from NZ_CAADGZ010000014.1 coordinate 21,401, forward strand.
TTCCCCTTTCGTATTTCACGTTTCGTGTTTGTTTGATTATAACCATGCCAGTTTAGGAGTTGTGTGCATCATTTTTAAAATTGCTTTTTTCTTCAAATAAATATAAACTCTTTTTCCAACAGTTCAGCTTACTCGAAATACATGCAAAATTACAACCCCCTTGTCCCCTTTTTTAGGTAATATCCCCTAAAACAGGACACATTTGTGAAAATAAATTACCTCTAAAGATTTTTAAGGAATTGATACTTATGACCCGACCGATGTTTTATGAATTCAGACCGGAAGGCCCGATTAAGGCGCCCACAGGAACTACCCTCAACTGCGACAACTGGGATAGCGAGGCGGCGTTGCGCATGTTGATGAATAATCTTGACCCTGATATCGCCGTTCAGCCGGAAGAACTTATTGTATATGGCGGGAATGGACGCGCCGTAAGGAACTGGAAGGAATATCAAAGGATTGTTGCCGCATTAAAAACATTAAAAAAAGACGAAACGCTCTGTGTACAGTCGGGGAAGCCGGTGTACGTGGCAAAAACGCATGAATGGGCGCCAAGGGTCATCCTCGCAAACGCCAACCTTGTCCCCGGATGGGCAAACCAGGATATATTTGATAATTACGACGCCCTCGGCCTTACTATGTATGGACAGATGACGGCAGGAAGCTGGATTTATATTGGCGCTCAGGGAATTTTGCAGGGTACCTACGAAACCTTCGCGGCATTGGCGAAAAAAGTACTGAATACCGATTCTTTAAAGGGGAAATTCGTGCTTACCGCGGGTATGGGTGGCATGAGCGGCGCACAGCCCCTTGCGGTAACAATGAATGACGGGGTAGTCCTTTGTGTGGAAGTGCGAAAGGACCGTATAGAAAAAAGGGTAAGAGAGGGATATTGTGACAAAATCACAGAGAGCCTTGATGAGGCATTGTCGTGGATATCTGATGCAAAATCCCGGCAAATACCCCTTTCAGTGGGACTGGTTGGGAATGCCGCTGTTATTCATCCGGAACTGGTAAAACGCGGAATAACCCCGGATATCGTAACGGATCAAACCCCGGCGCATGATTTAATGTCCTACGTGCCGGTGGGCGATTTAAAAGAATTGGATAACGTGCGGGAGAAAAATAAACGGGTCTATAAGGAAAAGGTCTTTGACGCCATTATCGAACACGTAAAGGCGATTTTACAGATGCAGAGAAACGGGGCAATATGCTTTGACTACGGCAACAATCTGCGTTCACAGGCGGAGTTTGCCGGTGTTTCCATGCGTGATTCACACGGGAACTACTGGTATCCCGGCTTTGTCTCCGCATTTATCAGGCCGTTGTTTTGCCAGGGGAAAGGCCCGTTTCGCTGGGCTGCGTTATCGGGGGATACGGCGGACATCGATAAGATAGACCAGGCGATTATTGAAAATTTTCCTGATGATACGGCTCTCGTTCGATGGATAAACCTTGCAAGGCAAAAGGTACCACAAGCAGGGCTTCCCGCAAGGATTTGCTGGATGGGATATGGCGAACGCGCAAAGATGGGACTCATTATTAATGATATGGTAAGAAGGGGTGTGGTGAAAGCGCCTGTGGTTATCGGAAGAGACCATCTTGACTGCGGTTCTGTTGCTTCTCCTTACAGGGAAACGGAAAACATGAAAGACGGCAGCGATGCCATTGCCGATTGGCCGTTGTTGAATTTTGCCCTGAACGCAGTGAATGGCGCAAGCTGGGTAAGTTTTCAACATGGCGGCGGCGTGGGGATAGGAAACTCTCTCCATGCGGGAATGGTAATCGTTGCTGACGGAACCGCAGAGAAAGACAAGAGACTTGAAAGGGTTTTAACCGCAGACCCAGGCATAGGAATCGCCCGGCATGCCGACGCCGGATACGAAGATGCAATTATTGTTGCAAAGGAAAAGGGCATAAAAATACCGGAGTAGTTTCTTTTGCTATACTCAAAATGCCCGCAAAATGTTAGTTTTTTTATAAGGGTGGCACGGACAAACCCCGTTTGTCCTTGTTAAACTCGCACGCCATTGTCAACAAAGCATCCATTTTGAAATACGGAGCTGCAACGAAGGTAGAAAAACAGAAGTCAGGAGTCAGGAGTCAGGAGTCAGGAGTCAGGAGTCAGAATGTATCGTACTATCTGAATGGCGGCGTGGCTGCTCAATCTTTGTAGCCTACGCCAACACAACAACATTATAAGCTGCGTAATCGCGAAATCTCTGTGGCGCACATTCACATATCTATTAACCTGAATCATGATCAAGTGAAGTGTAAGCGGGATCAGATAAGAGGAAGGAAAGGATGAGCGTATGTTGTGGGTAATCGCCGTGGTTGTGGTCCTCGTTCGGATCATTCAGGGCCGCCGGGTGCTTTGAAAAAGATGAACTTATGAAAAACTGGCTTCTGTTTATTGCTTTAACCATTGTGTTGACGGGTGTGTCCTGTACAGAGAAAATACACACACCCGGAGTCCCAGGCTCGTCGTCCTTCGCTCAAACACTTCCCGACTTTTCTCTGAATGACCCGAATGGAAATACGTTTACGAAGGAGAGCATTTCCAAAGATGGCATAGTGCTGGTGGTGACGGCGCCTATTTTGAAGAATAAATCCGCCCAGAAAAAGTGGAATAAGTATCTCTTAAAAGCCAAAGCGGGTTCCAAAGCCAAATTGGCTTTCCTGGAAGACATGCAACCTAGCTTATTTAAGGGCGCGGCCATTAAGGGAATGAAGAAGGATTACCAGTTCGGCAAGGAGCCGCTTCTACTGATCGACAACGGCGGCGAGATCCGCCGAGCCCTGAAAGTGCCTAAGAAAAAGACGGTTGTCCTGGTCTACGATCGTGACGGCAAACTCGTTCATTTAGAAGCGGGCAAACCTTCGGTGCAGGCTGCCGAGACGATGTGGGAAAAAGTGAAAGATAAATATTCAATAAAGCCGATAAAATAAAAAATTTTGCAAATTTCCATGTTTTTGCTAATCTGACCGCCTAATGGGGAAAAGCAATTTCCTATCATCTATACCAATATTGCTCACAGTGGATTTCCCTTATAGAGAACGTTATTATAAAGGAGGTGGTACATCTGAAGATAAAATATTCAAAGGAAGCTGATATTGTTCTGATAGAGCTTAGAGATGGTACGCTTGGTGACTCAATAGATTTGAAGGAGGGTGTAATTCTTCATCTTGACAAGCAGGGCTTACCACTCTTGAAATTGAAATACCCGATACTTCCAGGCTTGTAACACTGAAAGAAATAAGTGTGATGATACCTGTAGAGACTGGAAAATAATATTGACTTGCTGGAAATAAGGGGATACAAGAGGAGCACCATACCATTGCGTTTACAGGGGGTGGCTATTTTTTCAAAGTCTATGTGTCTGGACACTCAAAACCAGAATTTGTGAAAACACTGCGTCTGAAAAGCGATGGATGCATGTATCTATTAATCAGTGTAGGGGCGAAGCATTTGCTGTAAATTGCCATAAATGCATTCTTGCCCAAACGGGCAAATGCTTCGTCCCTGTTTTTCCAAAAAACTAAAGTGTTACATTAATCATGTTTTTCCAGGAAACAGGGCTATACAAAAACCAAAACGGAGTTGGTCCGCTTTCTATGAGATTCCCTAATGATAAAGCAGAACAGCGCAGTATTGTTGAATATCTCAACGGTCTTCAAAGGAAATCGGAAGAACTTAAACAATTGCAATCCGAGACAGAGGCAGAACTGGCAGTCTTTACTCCAGCCTTACTGGCAAAGGCCTTTAGAGGGGAGTTGTGAAGATAACGCTCTCTATACCTACAATCAATGACTACACTACCGCAGATTTTGATGTCTTGTTTAACCTCTGGAATCAGGTAAATAACGACAATCTGGATGTGACATTTGAATTTAACCGTTGTAGGTTTTTACGCCATAATGCCGTTGCCTTTCTGGGTGGGCTTACTCGGTTAATTCAAGCCAGAGGCGGGATTGTTCGATTTGATTTGGATACGATTCACCCAAAAATAAAAGTAAACTTGGAACAGAATGGGTTTTTTTCAACATTAGGATTTGGCGGCGCTCCATGGTCTGGTAATTCAATCCCGTATCGTGAGGATTTTTGCCAAGATAAAGTTGTTCTGGTTGACTACTTGAAAACGAATTGGCTGGGGCGAGGATGGGTTCCTGTGAGTGAAATGCTGAAGGATGCCATTGTTGGCAGGGTCTGGGAGATTTACGCCAATGCCTTTGAGCATGGCCAGTCGCCCATTGGTATCTTTAGCTGCGGTCAACATTACCCGAATAAACATGAACTTAAACTTTCAGTTGTGGATTTTGGCGTTGGGATACCGTCAAATGTAAGAATGTTTTTCAAACATGATCCGCGGGCGCACTCCTTGAACGCCGCAAGCTGCCTGAAATGGGCATTTCAGCGCGGGACAACCACGAAGCCAAATAATAGAGGTCTGGGGCTTGATCTGCTTAAAGAGTTCGTAAAAATCAATAAGGGAAAACTTGAGGTATTTAGCCATGAGGGTTATGCTATACATAGATAGCAAGCGGGAAGAGTTCTTGAACAGGTCTACATTTTTTGAAGGAACTCTTATAAATATAACTTTTATTTGTGATGAATCATATTACCACTTGGCGTCAGAAGTTGTTGAAGAGCCGCTTTTTTAATCAATGGAGGTTTTAAAATGAAGATAAACGTATTTGATCTGGTTGGTGAAAACTGCATTACACTGGAGGACGGTCAGAAAATTTTCAACTTGATACACCCTGAATTATCAGGCGGCAATATCGTTGCCCTTGATTTTAAGGATGTGAAAATATTTGCATCACCGTTCTTTAATGCCGCCATTGGTCGGCTACTCAAAGATATTAAACCTGACGACCTTAACCGCCTCCTCAAAATTACAAACATTGTCCCTACAGGTTTAGCGGTTCTCAAAAGAGTTATTGAGAACTCTAAAGAGTATTATTCCAACCCTAACGTTCGTAAGGCCGTTGACGAAGTCCTGCTTGAACAGTCCGAGGCTTTATAATGGCAATCAATTATACAGTCCATGCCGAAGTAATCGATATTCGCAATGACACACCGGGGCAAGACGATATCTTTCTTGTGGATACCAATGTATGGTACTGGGTTACTTATTCCAGGGCAGATCTGGCGGATACGCGTCCCAAACCTTATCAAACAAACGACTATCCATCATACATCAGCAAGACCATTTCAGCGAAAAGCCAACTCCACAGATGCGGACTTTCTCTGGCAGAATTAGCACACCTGATCGAAAGGACGGAGCGGGAGATTTACAGCCGCTCTAATGGGGCCTTGGGTAGTAAAGAATACCGCCATAACCATTCAACAGAACGGGCCAATGTCGTAGCAGAAGTTCAAACCGCCTGGAGCCAGGTTAACACAATGGCTCAAACGCTTGACCTTCAAATAGATGAACAGGTTACTAATGCTGCTCTCTCAAGGCTTTCGAGTCAGCCTCTCGACGGCTACGATCTGTTTATCCTTGAAGCTATTTCAAAGGCAGGTGTGCTAAAGGTCATTACCGATGATGGCGACTTTGTCACAGTGCCGGGGATACAAATCTTTACGGCTAATCATCCTGTCATCAAAACTGCTCAAAGCCAGGGAAAGTTGATGAAACGGTAATGATCCTAGCCTTTATTCCCTTTGCGGTTTGAAGGTCTCAAGGTCATTGAGGTGTAGTTATGGAAAGAAGATATTGGCAATAAATGCAGTAGGAGGCAGATAATGGGAAGAGATGATATACTAGCCATTTTGCGCGACTTCAAACAGAACTTTGCGGATAAATACGGCATACTTGAAATCGGAATCTTCGGTTCGATTGCTCGGGATGAAGCGAGGGAGGACAGTGATGTTGACGTCTGTATAAAAACAAAGACTCCCAACCCGTTTGCAATGGTGCACATAAAGGAAGAGATTGAAAGCCGGGTGCGGAAACAGGTTGATATTGTCAGGATGCGGGAAAAGATGAACCCTTTTCTTAAAGAACGCATAGAGAAAGAGGGCGTCTATGTTTGATAAGGACCTTGTTCTGTCAATACTCCATCAGATTGATGAAGCCCTTGGAAAAAGCAAAAGTCGTTCGGAACAAATTCATAGCGCAGACGATTTTACCGATTCGCCGGCCGGTATGGAAAAGCTGGATGGTATCTGCATGCTGTTCATCTCCATCGGAGAAGCCTTGAAAAATATAGACAAAATAACAGGCGGCAGCCTTCTTTCGAAATACTCTGAAACCGACTGGAAAGGCGCCATGGGTTTCCGGGATATTATCGCACATCACTATTTTGATATTGATGCGGAAGAGGTATTTTGGATATGTGCACATGAAGTGTCACCATTATCCATTACTATTAAAAGGATGATAGAAGATTTACGGTAATGGCACTATAGAATATGTCTTAATAAAGAAGCCCCCAAGGCCAGTGTAAAGATCAACAAACATTTTAAAGAAGCGGGTGTGGCGTTTCTTTGATAAAAGTGCGGCTGGGTCAAGCGCAACGGACACAACACATATCTTTTAATTGTGATGGAAGAGTACAAAAGGAAGATAGAAGGGCTGGAATTGCAAGAGATGAAGGAAATAAAGTCCAGTTTCTCTGAGTAATTAGAACAAATAGGAGGTGTAGATGAGACTCAAAACCGTAAGAATTCATAATTACAAGTGCATTGACGATTCAGAAGAATTTTCACTAGCGCCTATTACTTGTCTAGTCGGGAAAAATGAGTCTGGAAAGAGTGCAGTCTTGCAGGCTCTCTACAAACTTAAGCCAGTGGAACACGATCAAGCTGACTTCGATGACCTTGAGGAGTATCCAAGGAAGGGTTTAACAGATTACGAGGTAATCAAGGATGAGAAACCAGCTAATGTACTCACGACTGTATGGGAACTCGACCAAAGAGACGAAAAGGTCTTGCAGGATACATTCTGGGTGAACCCGATCAGGAGTAAGCTGGTCACAGTAACCAAAGGCTATGGAAACAAACTCTGTTGGAATACTGAGGTTGACGAAGCGAAAGTTGTAAAGTATTATCTCAAGCAACTTCGTTCCGAGAAGGGAGAGATTACAGAAGGGACCAAGGTTCTCTCTGTTGCAGATATAATCACACAACTTGAGAACATCAAGACACCCTCAGCAGAACAGGCAGAGGTTCTTGCTAAGATTAAGAAGAATATCCCAAATGGGGAACTAAGCCAAGTGGTCAATAATGCATTGGCTACACGGCTTCCAACTTTTCTCTATTTCGCTGACTACCAGAAAATGGCTGGGCGAGTTTCCTTCAATGCGCTAAGCCAGAACATAAGTTCTAAGAAACTTTTATTCTCAGAGAAGATTTTCCTTGCCTTGCTTGATTTAGCCGGCACTACACCAAAAGAAATTCAAGAGTTAGGTAAACTTGAACATTTAATAGCAAAGCTTGAGGGTGTTTCCAATAAGCTGACCCGAGAGATATTTGAATATTGGAGTCAGAATGAATACTTAAGGGTCAGCTTCCGCTTCGAAAATGCACTGGCAGAGGATCCGCCGCCGTTCAATAGTGGATATGTCTTTATGACTCGTATAGAGAACACCCGACATCAAGTATCTGTAAGCTTCGAAGACCGCAGCACAGGCTTCGTTTGGTTTTTTTCTTTCTTGGCGTGGTTCTCACAAGTACGGAAGACCTATGGTACGAATCTCTTTCTACTTCTGGACGAACCCGGTCTCAGCTTGCACGCCAAAGCACAGGGAGATTTGCTCAGATACATAAACGAAAAGCTAAAACCGCACTTTCAAGTTATCTACAGTACCCATTCCCCTTTTATGGTGGATCCCGACAACATCATGGGTGTCAGGACGGTTGAAGATGTCGTAAAGAATAAGCAACCATTAGGAACTAAGATAGGCGACAAAGTTCTAAGCACGGATTCCGACACTCTGTTCCCATTACAAGCAGCCCTTGGTTATGAGATCACTCAGACTCTATTCATCGGGAAGCACACGTTGCTTGTCGAGGGACCGTCCGACCTGCTATACCTCAAGTGGTTCTCTCAGGAACTCAAATCACAATGCAAAGAAGGCTTGGATTCAAAATGGGTCATTGCTCCGGCCGGAGGAATAGACAAGATAGGCAGCTTTATTACTCTTTTCGGCTGCAACAAACTTCACATTGCCGTTTTTACAGATTTTCACGATGGTGACAAGAAGAAAATCCGCTTAGGAAATACCTATGACGCCTTTGTAGTACATACAAGGCATTGAGAGTCTGAAGATTATCAGGTAAGATGAGTTTCAACAAAAAACTTGGCGCTATGAGTTTTTCAAAAAGAGGATAATGGAGGAAATTATGGGGACAAGGGCTGAATATGAAAAGATTATTCTTAGGGAAGTTCGGGAAATGCCTGGCGAGGTGCTTCCAAAGGTTGTGAAGATCATTCACTCGTTAAAGGAAGGTGTGCTTTCTGTGAAAGTGCGTCACAAGAAGCGCGAAACCAAAGGGAGCGGTCTCTACGGCATTTGGAATGATGAGCGCTCGGCGGCAGAGATAATTAAGGATATCCGTTTGCACAGGGAGGGATTTGGAGGTAGAGCGCTAAATCCTATGGATAGAGAGTTTGAAGATTATCAGGTAGAATGAGTTTAGAACCAAATACTCTGAATTTCTACCGCAAGAATAAACATATAGTGGATGCTAAAAGTAAGTTGTCATTGCGCGGGCGATAGCCCGAAGCAATCTCTGGGAAAGATTGCTTCGCTCCGCTCGCAATGACACGTTTTTATGTAAACTTGTTTATGACGTTTACTATAGATATCAGGTCACAATAATCGCATGGGAAGGGAGAAATAGCTGATGGAAAGAAAAAACCATATAGTACTGCCAAAAGACAAGATCGCCGAATTCTGTAAGCGGCATCATATACGCAAGCTGTCTTTGTTCGGTTCCTGCCTGCATGGCGATTTTGGACCAGAAAGCGATATAGACCTTCTCGTTGAGTTTGAGCCGGAGCATATTCCGGGTCTCATAACCTTATCTGGCATGGAGATCGAATTAAGCGAAATCATCGGGCGCAACGTGGACTTGCGGACACCGGAAGATTTAAGCCGCTATTTCCGCAAGGAGGTAGTCGAGTCGGCAGAGGTGCAATATGTGCAGTAAAGAAGATATTGTACGGATGCATCATATACTCGATGCCGCGAAAGAGGCCGTTTCTTTTGCTCAAGGGCAGGCCAGAAAGTCACTCGACAAAAACCGTATGCTGGTGCTTTCCCTGGTTAAGGATGTTGAGATTATAGGAGAGGCTGCCGCTAATGTTTCAAAGGATTGTCGTGAGAGGTTTTCTCATATCCCATGGAAAAGCATAATTAACATGAGAAACCGGCTGATTCACGCCTATTTTGATATAAATCTGGATATTGTCTGGCAGACGGTTACTAAAGACCTTCCGTCTCTCATAATCAAACTTGAAGAAATACCTTTCCTTAAAAACAATCCATGAAAAATATTAATAAACTCATCATCAATTCTCCGTACGAAGAACTGCTTCAGTATTGTGAATACATACGTGATACACGGGAACTTGTCTTACAGGAAGGCCGCAGGCCAGCAGGATATGTTGTTGCTACACTACGAGCACAAGGATTTGACGATCCGGGACTTTTCAAGGTAGAAATTATTATAAAAACCTCAACTTACTGAGAAGTTACGTTTTTTTTACTTTTTTTAGGAGGATATTAAAATGTCAGAACTCGCATCAAAAAAGTGTGTACCCTGTCAGGTAGGGGTGCTGCCTTTAAAGGGCAGCGCACTTAAGGAATTGCAGAAACACCTGCGTGGGTGGGACGTTATTGAAGAGCATCATTTATACAAGACGTTTAAATTTCCTGATTTCAAAACTGCGCTTACCTTTACAAACAAAGTGGGGGAAATTGCTGAAGAACAGGGGCATCATCCCCAAATATGCCTGACGTGGGGGAAGGTGGAAATCAAGGTTTATACACATAAGATACAGGGACTTACTGAAAGCGATTTTATCCTTGCCGCAAAGATAGATGCCATAGGATAACCTTGAGTCACTCATTACTCCAACCAGTCCAATATCTTAACGGCATAGGGCCTAAACGAAGCAAAATTATCGGACGATTAGGCATACAAACGGTCCATGATTTACTCTATTACTTCCCCCGCGACTACAATGATTTTTCTAAAATACAGAAGATTGCTGAAGCGAAGACAGGCGACAGCATTACCATTCAAGGCACTATTAACGGCATACAAAACAGGGTTGCCCGAATGGGGAAGACCATTCTGGAAGTTTTCGTGAGCGATGAAACAGGCGTAATAGCCGCCACATGGTTTAATCAACCGTTTCTGGTAAATAAATTTCGCATCGGAGATCGCCTGTTTTTGCACGGAAAGGTCAATTCGTATAAATATCTCCAATTGCTCAGTCCGGAATATGAGATTATTAGCGATAGGCAGGCAGGCGGGAGTGGATGGGGTATTATTCCCGTTTACCCTCTTACCGAACACATAAGCCAGTCCCAATTACGAAAAATTATCCACGCTGCAATACAGGAATATGTGGATTTGCTTGAGGACGCCTTGCCTCTGCCCCTCATAAAAAAATACAATTTTCTTCCCGTAGCGGACGCTATAAGACATATTCATTCCCCTCCTTCAATGGAGCTTTTAAACCGCGCCAAAAACCGGCTGGTTTATGAGGAACTGTTTTGCCTTGAGATGGCAATGGCACTCAGGCGTTACCGTATTAAAGGAGAGACTAGAATCCCCTTTAAAGCAGGGGCGAATGTGGACGCCCACATTCGGAATATTATCCCCTTTACCCTCACGAAAGCGCAGGAAAGGGTAATTTATGAAATCAGGGAAGATATGAAAAGTGACAAGCCCATGAACAGATTGCTTCAGGGGGATGTTGGTTCCGGTAAAACGGTGGTTGCTTTATATGCAGCCTTAATTGCGGTAGCAAACGGATATCAGGCGACCTTTATGGCACCCACGGAACTACTGGCACAACAGCATTTTCGCACGCTGCAAAAATTCTTATCAGGATCGCAGGTCAGGGTCTGTTTATTAACCGGCAGCGGCAATGCAACACATAAAAAAAATGTCATTGCCCAGGTGAGCGATGGCGGGATAGATTTAATTGTCGGGACGCATGCAATCATAGAAGAATCCGTCTCGTTTAAAAAACTGGGACTGGTGGTGATCGACGAGCAGCACAAATTTGGCGTTTTGCAGCGCCTTAAACTGCGGAAAAAGGGAGCAAGCCCTGATGTGCTTATTATGACGGCGACGCCAATCCCCCGTACGTTGTCGCTTACGCTGTTTGGCGATATGGATATTTCAATGCTGGACGAAATGCCTCCGGGCCGTATTCCGGTAAAGACATTTTGGGTTTCAAAAAATAAAGAAAAAGCCGCTTACGATTTCATCCGGGGTGAAATATCAAAAGGAAAGCAGGTATTTGTCGTCTATCCACTTGTGGAACACTCGGAAAAACTGGATTTAAAATCAGCCATCACTGAAGCAGAGAGGCTGCGGAACGAAATATTTCCCGAATGCAAAGTAGGACTACTTCACGGCAAGATGAAATCTGCGGAAAAAGAGCAGGCAATGGCCGATTTCAAAGAAAGGCGGTATGATATTTTAGTTTCCACGATAATTATTGAGGTGGGCATTGACGTCCCTAATGCCACTATAATGGTTATTGAACATGCGGAACGGTTCGGCCTGGCGCAATTGCATCAATTGCGCGGAAGAATAGGAAGAGGCGGTAAACAATCATATTGCCTGCTTTTTGGTACGCCAAAAACAGCCATGTCGCGTGACCGGCTTAGAACAATGGTAAATACGTCTGACGGGTTTAAAATAGCGGAAATGGATTTCAGGCTGAGAGGCCCCGGAGAGTTTTTTGGCACGCGGCAGCATGGTTTGCCGGAATTAAAGATAAGCAATATCTTTCATGATTTCTCCCTACTACAAAAAGCCCGGAAAGATGCGTTTGAAATTGTTTGCCGTGACCCTTCTCTTTCTGCGGAAGAACATCAAAAAATAAAGACGAAGGTCGTGGAAATGTTTAAAGACCGGTTAGATTATTTACTTTAGTACCTTGTCTACAGTCTACAGTTGTCAGTCGGCAGATTGAGGACTGAGGACTGAGGACTGAGGACTGAGGACTGAGGATTGTTCTCGCTGACCTCTGACCTCTGACCTCTGACCTATGACTTCCGGCCTCCGGCCTCCGGCCTCAGACTGTCAAATCCATTCCCTTCGGGAACGCAGGGTAAAATTATAATTGCCATACGTATCAATATTTATTATCTTCTAGCAGATATGAAAAAGTACATTTATATTGGCATACCATGCGTATTGGTAATCATAGTAACCGTAATTTACCTGCTTAAAAAAGAAGAAACCGTCAGGTTTGAGACGGCTAAAATTGTTAAGGGCGATATTCAGAAATATGTGGTTGCCACAGGCACAATAAATCCTGTAAGAACAGTGATCATCGGCAGTCAGGTCTCAGGCCTTATTTCAAAGCTGTACGCAGATTTTAATTCCGAGGTGAAAACGGGTCAGATCGTGGCGCAGATAGACCCAACGCCCTTCGAGCATCAGGTACGGAAGGCGGAAGCAGCCCTTGCAACAGCGCTTGCAAAACTAAAAAGATCGAATGCTGTCTTAAGAAACAGCAAGAGGAAATATCATCGCGCGAAAAAATTATTCTCAACACAGGTCATTTCCATTGATGAATTTGATGAGTCCCGAACCGTTTACGAGACAAGCCTTGCAGACGCTGAACTTGCGAAAGCTGAAATAATGCAGGCAGAGGCGTCCCTTGCAATAGCAAAAACCGATCTGGGGTACACGGTAATTGTTTCTCCTCTTGACGGCATAGTGATTTCAAGGGAAGTGGACGTTGGCCAGACGGTGGCCTCCAGTTTTCAGACGCCCACATTATTTACAATAGCCAAAGACCTTGTCAGTATGCAGGTGAATACAAACGTTGATGAGGCGGATATCGGCATGGTTGAAGTGGGGCAAAGTGCAAGATTTAATGTTGACGCCTTCCCTGAAGACGTTTTTGATGGCAAGGTAACAGAAATTCGTATGTCGCCGGTTATTTTTCAAAACGTCGTAACCTACGATACCATTGTCAGCATAGACAACTCTTCCCTAAAACTCAAGCCGGGAATGACTGCAAATACTTCCATTTTAGTGGCAGAAGCAAAAAACGTATTAAGCATCCCAAATACCGCGTTACGTTTCACTCCATCAAAAACCATAAGAGATAAAACCGGTAAACCGGAAGGAGGCGAATATGATGGAGAGAAATATTCCCCTCTCTGGATACTGAAACACGGAAAACCGGTAATGGTGATGATAAAAACCGGAATAAGCGATTACGATTTTACGGAGATTGTTGGGGGAGAAGTAAAAGAAGGGGATGAAGTTGTCGTTGCGGAGATAACCGATAAATCCGCCGCGAAAAGTTCCCAACAGATTCCCTGGACCAGAATGGGGGGAGGCCGGCGCTAGTGCCTTATCGGTAATTTTTTTACATTTTTTGGCAAAATATTTAATGGTGAAACCCGAAATTTGTTTCGTATTTTTTATTTCATTATTGTTTGGCGCTGGCTATGCCAGCTTATGATATATGCAGGATATAATACAATTAGATTCCATTTATAAAATATACGAAATGGGGGAGATTGCCTTTACGGCTTTAAACAATGTTTCTCTCTCCATTAAAAAGGGAGAGTTTGTTTCCATTATGGGGGCTTCTGGTTCTGGAAAATCCACATTAATGAATATACTCGGATGTCTGGACCTCCCTACGAAAGGGAGATACTTTTTTGAAGGGGTAGATGTTTCACGTTTTTCAAAGAATGAACTGGCGGAGATCCGGAACAAAAAACTCGGTTTTGTATTTCAGAGTTTCAACCTTCTTGGAAGAACAACTGTCTTGGAAAATATAGAACTCCCGCTTATTTACGCGAAAAAACTAACGAAAAGCTCCGAACATAAAATCTACGAAACAATCCGGATACTGGGCCTTGAAGGACTCCATAAAAATTATCCCAGCCAGCTTTCCGGCGGCCAGCAGCAACGTGTCGCGATTGCAAGGGCAATTATCAACAGCCCTTCCCTGCTTCTCGCGGATGAGCCTACCGGCAATCTTGATAGCGCTACCAGCAAAGAGGTAATGAACGTCCTTTGCAAACTGAACAGTGAAATGAATCTTACCATTGTACTCGTAACACATGAAGAAGATATCGCAGGATACACACGCAGAATGATAATGCTGAAAGACGGCAAGGTATTGAGAGATTCAGAGACGCACCCTGTCTTGTCCGTTTCGTCCATGACCTCTATGTAACTAAGGGTTTGAGTATGGTGTATAAGCCCTTATAATACATAAAAATTGTAACACTTTAGTATTTTGAAACCGGAAATAATCATTTGTAGTGCGACGAGATTCGTCGCATTGTTTTGGGTAGACCCTATTCCTTGATCTCACAACTTTTTTTGGTGCGACGAATCTCGTCACACTACATGAATTTAGTGGGCTTAGATATTTCAAGTGAGGAAAGACCAGCAACCGTTTATAGCAAAGGGTGTATTCCAGATTTTTTGTAACCAGTCATTTTAGTAGGATGAAAAGAGAATATCGAACCGCAGAACAAGGAATTTCGAATTACGAAGTTTTCTTATCCTTCGATATTCATTTTTTCCGGTGTAGTTTATTGATAGGTCAGCGCCGAGTAGTCCATCCTGCATAAATAATAAGCTTTTTTACAAAAAATCGGGAATGCACCTTACGAAAATATGATACGAAATACGAAACAAATTTCAAAACTCTCCCCCCCTTATCCCCTCCAAAGTGGGAGAATGTCTCCCCGCTGGGGGTGCAGGGAATGGTTGTCACCCTTTGGAGGTGGGAGGATTGAAATATAGCATTTCGTTTTCACCATTAAATATTTTGCCAAAAAATGCAAAGAAATTACTGATAAAGTACTAATTGCTGCTCCTCTCTTGCAAATGCTCCGATTATGTCCGTTCTTCAATGCGGATTCCTTCTGCACTCACAGTGACAGACAATTACCATTTTACAAATATCATAAAGTTTTTTTGAGTGATACAGCGCTTTCTGGTAGAATTAGACACACGGCCGTGCGTCTCTACCAAGTTGTATTCCGCATACATTTCAAACCGGCTGAACGGAGAGACGTAACAAAGATGTCGTCTGACCATAAATTCTTTATCTGTTTATAGCATGTTCTTTTGAATAATCAACCATAGGAGTGTAAATGTTCAAAGACTTAAAAAAAATGAAGTTTAAAAGGCCGAAAAAGTTTTCTATTTGGCACATTATTATGGCTTTTGGGTTTCTCATACTTATCCAAATGTATTTAATGAACCCCGGGGTAAGGAATATCTCGTACAGCGAATTTAAGAAATTATTGCGCGAAGATATGATACTGGAATGTCATATATCCCATGCGGCTATTCAAGGCAAATTAAAGGAATATGAACGCGGCACTAACAAATACGCAATCTTTATTACGGCGCGGATAGATGACCCTGAACTGGTAAGCGAATTAGAAAAAATGGGGGTGAAATACGAAGGACAGTACGAAAGCCCCTGGTTGAAAACATTTTTCTTTTCATGGATAGTCCCCTTATTAATACTGTTTTTGATCTGGCGCTTTGTATTTAAAAGATTCGGGCCTGCCAGCAGCATCATGACTTTCGGCAAGAGCAGGGGACGCCTTTACGTCCAGGAAGACTTAAATGTTACATTTGACGATGTAGCAGGCATAGATGAGGCAAAAGAGGAATTGCAGGAAATTATAGAATTCCTGAAAACCCCTGAAAAATTTCGTGCCATAGGCGGCAAGATACCAAAAGGAGTACTGCTTGTCGGTGCTCCGGGAACAGGAAAGACCCTGTTGGCAAAAGCCGTGGCAGGGGAAGCTGGTGTCCCTTTTTTCAACATGAGCGGCTCTGAATTCGTAGAAATGTTTGTTGGCGTGGGCGCCGCAAGGGTGAGAGATTTGTTTAATCAGGCAGACCAAAAAGCGCCATGCATTATTTTTATTGACGAACTTGACGCCCTTGGCAAGGCCAGGGGGCAAAACCCCATGGGGGGGCATGACGAACGTGAGCAAACATTAAATCAGTTGCTGGTGGAAATGGATGGTTTTGATTCCAATAAAGGCGTAATTATCATGGGGGCTACAAATCGTCCTGAAATATTGGATTCAGCCCTTTTAAGGCCAGGCAGATTCGACCGGCAAGTGGTAGTTGACAGGCCGGATTTGCACGGACGCGAAGCAATACTCAAGGTACATTCCGCAGACGTAAAGATGGAAAAAGAAGTGGACTTACATGCTGTTGCCGCAATGACGCCGGGATTTGTCGGCGCAGACCTTGCAAACCTTATCAATGAAGCCGCATTGCTTGCCGCAAGAAGAAACAAGAAAGCCGCAGGCATGCCTGAATTTGAAGAGGCAATTGATAGGCTTATGGCAGGGTTAGAAAAGAAGAAGCGTCTTATGAACCTGAAAGAGAAGGAAATCGTCGCTTACCATGAATCCGGCCATGCCCTTGTAGCGTGCATGATTCCAAATGCTGACCCTGTCCGGAAAATATCGATGATCCCAAGGGGTATCGGCGCCCTTGGTTATACCTTGCAGAAACCTACGGAAGACCGCTATTTGATGACAAGGTCAGAACTTCTCGACAGAATAGCAATATTGCTGGGAGGCAGATCTGCGGAAAAGATTATTTTTAATGAAATATCAACCGGCGCCCAGAACGACCTGAAAAAAGCGACAGAAATCGCCCGAATGATGATTAAGGAATACGGCATGAGCGAAAAAATGGGACAGGTTGCTTTTGATCAAGGCGACAGGCAATCGCTTTACGGACTCTCCTTTGAAAAAGAATACAGCGAAGAAACGGCGCGGGAAATAGATTTAGAAATCAAAAGAATAATGGACGAATCGTCCCAGCGGGTCGAAACAATACTGCTTGAAAAAAAGATGATTTTGCAGAGAATGGCAAAAAAACTCATCGAAGAAGAGGTAATAGAAGGTGATGACCTGAAAAAATTCTTAGAAGAACTCAATAAACCTACCGGAGAAAAGACTCCAACGGAAAAAGAATAATGATACATCCCTGCTGCCCGCTTTAGAGGCATGCGCCAGTATGATGTACGATTTACGATGTGCGAAGTACGATTTAAAAATCGTGCCTCGTACATCGTAAATCTAAAACGGCAGCATTTTATAAAACATGCATCTTATGTCTAACGACAATTTACTTCCTTATCTTCCCGAT
Organism: uncultured Candidatus Kuenenia sp.; assembly: GCF_900696675.1. Classification (NCBI taxonomy): domain Bacteria; kingdom Pseudomonadati; phylum Planctomycetota; class Candidatus Brocadiia; order Candidatus Brocadiales; family Candidatus Brocadiaceae; genus Candidatus Kuenenia; species uncultured Candidatus Kuenenia sp. The sequence continues at coordinate 38,775 of NZ_CAADGZ010000014.1, forward strand.
CCCGGGAAATTTCCAGCGGACAAAATCATAGGGATTACGTCCACCATCCCCATAGAGATCGTCTTTGCCGCAGGATATGTGCCTATCGATCTTAACAATATATTCATTTGCGATATTGCGCCAAATAAAATGATAGAGGATGCGGAGCTGGCTGGTTTGCCCAGAAACACATGCGCATGGATCAAGGGCATGTATTCCGCTGTGAAAAAATACTCAATCCGAAAGATTATCAGCGTGATTCAGGGTGATTGCAGTAATAATCAGGCGCTTATGGAGGTTTTTTTGTCGGAGGGCATAAAAACCATTCCTTTCGCATATCCCCATAGTAAAGCGGATACATCCTTTCTGCGTGATCAAATGGAGTCGCTTGCCGCAAACCTGGGAGTTTCTTACTGGAGAGCGGAAGAAACAAAGAAGCGTCTGGATTCGGTGAGAAGCATAGTACACGAAATTGACCGGCTTACATGGGTGGAGAATGTTGTCACAGGCGATGAAAACCACCTGTGGACAGTATCGACGAGCGACTTCATGGGAGATTTTGAGACATTTGGGGAACTTGCAGGGAAATTTCTTAAATCGGTATCCGGACGGGAGCCAATCAAACATGCAATAAGGCTCGGAGTTGTCGGAATACCCCCCATTTGTGAAGATTTGTACCACTTTCTTTCCTCCCTTGGCGTACAGGTAGTATTTAACGAAATTCAGCGTCAGTTCAGTATGCCATACCAGTCAGATACCCTTGTGGAACAGTACAGCCGCTATACCTATCCATACGATATTTTTTCGCGTTTAGAGGATATTCAAGATGCGGTGAGGCAAAGAAGAATCCATGGCATCATTCATTATGTGCAAAGTTTTTGCCATAGGCATATTCAGGACAAGATTATTAGGAAAAATATACGACTGCCGATCCTTACCCTCGATTGCGATCGTCCAGGCCCATTGGATGGGTCAATGAAAACCCGTATTGAGGCGTTTATTGAAATGATAAAAAGTTGTAGTATTCTTTAGTTGGTGGTACGAAGTACGATTTACGATTTAAAACCCCAAATCCCAAAGCTAAAATCGTAAGTAACTATTCAGCGTAATATATTGAAAAAAACCGCTCGTTCCCAAGCTCCGGCTTGGGAACGGATTTGTTTGAGAAGCTCCAGCTTCGAATGGAAAAGGGAATGAACCCATGATGTCAGTTTGGAGGCTTTTCAGTATGTTACCCAAGATATTTGGAAACCTCTTTTGAATCGAATAATACACGAAGCTTCGCTTGCCGGCTAAATGGAAGCTAGAGCTTCCAACGCAATTACGTTCCCAAGCCGGAGCTTGGGAACGAGCATTTTTGTTTTTCCAAAAATCTAAACTGTTACAAAAAATCAGGAATGCTCCCGTTACAATCGTAAACCGTACTTCGTACGTATTTCCTACAACGTAAACAGCCGCATAATATCATTGCGTGTGGCGTAAATAACCAGTGAAATAATCATGGCGAAACCAATATACTGGGCAATTGATAGCGTTTTCTGGCTGACCGGAGAACCCTTGATTTTTTCAATTAACAAGAATAATAAATGTCCGCCATCCAGCACTGGCACCGGTAAGATATTTAAAAGCGCAAGCTGAAGGCTTAAAATCCCTAAAAAATATACCAATTTCCCCATGCCTACTTTTGCGGATTCGTATGATGCCTGGGCAATAAGGATGAATCCACCGACGTTTTTGGTTGAAAGTCTTTGGGAAAAGAACCCTCTTAACGTAAGATACAGTCTTTGTACATTGATAACAGCCTTTTTAAAGCCTACTACGCATGACCCAATAAGCCCATATTTTTTAAATTCTGTTTTTTCTCTGAATTTCACGCCAATGCTTCCTGCCGCTGTTTCACCATTTTTTTGCGGTGCTATGGCAGAGGTTAATTTTTCAGTCCCCCGCATCCACCCAATGGTGATGGGTTTTCCCTGTCCCGATACTACCGCCAGAAGGAGTTCGTTCCAGTGATGCAGTTCTTTTTCATTCAGGGAAATAATTTTATCGCCGGGTTGCAATCCTATCTTTTCCGCAGGAAATCCCGGGACAACGGAATCGATTGTCAGTCCGTAAAAGGGAGTAATACTTTTTAAAAATTCTTCTTTTGCGCCAGCATCTTCTAACGGCACAGAAACTAATATAATCTTGTTGTTTCTCTTTACGGTCAGGATGCATGTTTTATCTTCGTACGCCATGAATGTGTTCTTAAAACCGGTAAAGCCAATAATGGGATTGGAATTAACCTCAATTATTTCATCACCCTTCATCAATCCTGCTTTACTGGCAATACTTTTATATTTCACGCCGTCTATAATGGAAGAAGCGCCGGACAAACCAAGCATCCACCGTGATATTTTAGATGGAGTTACTTTTACCTTTATTTCTTCGCCGTTTCGCAACAGAGTAAGGGTTATTTCTTTGCCTGCGCTCTGTGATTCTACTTCACGAAATTCCGATTCAGAGGTTATCCTTTTGCCGTTTACTGCCACGACAAGGTCTTTTACCTGTATTCCGGCGTCCCTTGCAGGCGACTCATTATTTTCAAAGGCAAATATTTTATCAATCTCCAGGCTGGTCGCGGGCATTATTCCGATGCGTTGAAGGCCATGCTCCTGGTCATACATCGGTATTACCTCTGTACGGAAAATATCGTTGCCTCTCTTCACCTTGATGGGTATGCCGGTAGTGGTGTTGCTCAACGCGACGACAGTAAAAATGTCTTCAAAATCAGGGTCATCAATGCCCCCGATTTCTGTAATTTTATCGCCTTTCTGTATCCCTGCCTGCCAGGCGGGCTGGCCTGGGATAACATCTCCTACTTCGGAAGTAATAAAAGGCACCCCTATCTGAAATGCGACAATAAAGGCAACGAATGCCAAAAGAGCGTTTAACGCAACGCCGGCGACCAATACCGATGCACGTTGCCCTATACTTTTGGAGGAAAATTCATAGGAAGCGCCGGTTTTCTCCTCGTCAGGGTTTTCTCCTGCCAGTTTTACGTATCCGCCAAGCGGAAAAAGGGACAACCGATACTCGGTTTCACCCCATTGTTTTTTCAATATGGCAGGGCCAAATCCCAGTGAAAAGGCCAGGACACGGGCGCCAATTTTTTTTGCCATGAGAAAATGGCCCAGCTCATGGATAAAAATAAGCAGTCCGATGCCTGCAATAACGAGAATTACGTTTGTTGAAACATTTAAGTAAGGCATTTTTTAATCTCCTGTCTTGCCCATGCATCTGCCGCCAGAATCTCTTCCAGGCAAGGGTCTTTAATAAAATGGTGATGATTTATAACCTTTTCCACAAAGGAGGCTATTTCGGTGAAACGAATTTTCTTTTCAAGAAAGGCCTGCACGGCGACTTCGTTTGCGGCGTTTAGCGTAGCGCCAATAGTGCCGCCCTCTCTGACCGCAAGATAGCCGAGCTTTAAAGCGGGAAATTTTTCCCTATCCGGCTTTTTAAAGGTAAGATTTTCTATGCGCGGCAAGTCCAGCGGTTCAGCATTAAGACACGCCCTTTCAGGGAACGTTAAGGCGTATTGAATCGGGACCTTCATATCCGGCATGCCCATTTGGGCAATGACTGAGCCATCACAAAATTCCACCATAGAATGAATGATCGATTGCGGATGTACTACCACATCAATTTGGTCAGCCTCCAGATTAAACAGCCACTTTGCCTCAATAATTTCAAGGGCCTTGTTCATTAACGTCGCAGAATCGATGGTGATTTTCTGCCCCATGCGCCATGTCGGATGTTTAAGCGCCTGAGCAGGTGTTACATCTGCAAGTGTATCGGCGGGAAAATCATAAAAAGGGCCTCCCGAAGCGGTAATGATAATACGCCTGATTTCGTTCTGCCTGCCGGACTGGAGGGCTTGAAATATTGCGCTGTGTTCACTATCCACCGGCAGTATCTGATTCTTTTTTGCCAACGGAATGACAATATTCCCTGCCATAACAAGGGCTTCTTTGTTGGCAAGGGCAAGGATTTTCCCCGCTTGTACAGTTGCTATAGCGGCGGATAATCCGATTGCGCCAACTACCGCTGAAACCACAATATCCGCCTCGCTCTTTAAAACAATCTCTTTGAGGCAATTATTTCCGCTGATTACTTCTATCTGCTTGCCCGAAAGGTGTTGTTTCAGTTTTCCGGCTAATTGGAGGTCGCTCAGCGCTATGTGCGATGGATTAAATTCTTCCGCCTGCCGGGCAAGGAATTCCCACTGCGAATGACTGGAAAGCCCGGTTACCCTGAAGGAGTCTTTTAAGTTACGCACAACGTGTAATGCATTTTTTCCGATAGAACCTGTAGAGCCAAGGATAGCAACGTTTTTCATTATTATTTCATAAGGGAAATTTCTTCCAAAAGCTCATCCACCATCCGATCTTCCGGTATTTTCCTTACCTTTTCTCCCTTTTTGAAAAGAAACCCAAATCCCTTGCCTCCGGCAATACCGATATCGACCTCCCTTGCCTCTCCAGGCCCATTTACTATACACCCCATAATGGCTATCTGAAGATGTTTTTTGTCGTTTGGCAGACGGTGTCTTACCTGTTCAACAATTTTAACAAGGTCGATTTCGCACCTGCCGCACGTTGGACAGGAAATAAGATCCGCACGCCGCCGCTTGTAAAGCCCGAGCGCTTCGAGGATGTCAAAGCCTGCCTCTACTTCAAGTTCCGATGCGCCGGTATAGGAAACCCGTAACGTATCGCCAATGCCTTCTGAAAGTAATCCGCCGATACCGATTGCGGATTTAATGGTTGCCAGACTTGGAGGGCCTGCCGCGGTAACGCCCAGATGTAATGGATAATCGCATTGTGTTGCAATTGAACGGTATGCTTCCAGGGTTGAAGGCACGTCAGACGCCTTTAATGACAATACAATATCCCTGAAACCAATCGATTCAAAATGCTCGCAATACTGCAAAACGGTTTTGACCATTAAAGCCGTCAGCTCCTCATGTATCCCTACGTCCCGTATTGAACCGGAATTAACGCCTATACGGATAGGGATACCCTTCTCCTTTGCGGCTTTTATTATTTCTTCCAGTTTTTTCCGGTCTTTCATATTGCCGGGGTTGATCCGTATCTTGTCAACTCCCTGTGAAATGGCTTCAAGGGCAAGATGATGTCCAAAGTGTATATCTGCAACAAGGGGTATGTTTATCTGCCGTTTAATAGCGCCAAGACATTTTGCGGTAACAATTGTGGGAACGGCAACACGTACGATATTGCAACCGGCAGCTTCCAGCGCTTTAATCTGTTTAACTGTCGCGTCAATATCCTCCGTGTGGGTCTTCGTCATTGTTTGCACGGAAATCGGGCTGTTCCCCCCCATCAATACTCCGCCAACATTGACCGTTCGCGTATTGCGTCTTTTAATCATAAATATAGTGAATCTAAGAAAATAAAAATGAACAATGATATGGTCTCAACGTTACAGAAAAAGTTCACGAAATTTTTAGGAATGCAGGATATTTGAAAAACCGGGGACAATGAAGGTACGTGTCAATTTTGTAAGTTTCAGTAAATACGTGACTTAATATAAAACAAAGAAGAAATTATAGTAGGTATATGCCGATTTTGTCAAATATTAAATTATACTTCAAGAGGTCTTTTTTCATAAGAAACATGATAAGAGGGATGCTGAAAAGCCAGGTGACATTGTTGGCACGGGTCGGGCGGAGGGGAATGTTAGTGCCTTATCAGTAATTTTTTCGCATTTTTTGGCAAAATATTTAATGCTCTCTTCTGCAGTCGGCAGAGGAGCATTCCCGATTTTTTGTAACCGTTTGTGTGATTGGGGCAAAACAACGCTGCCAGGGGTTAATACTACTGTACGTTTCATTAAAAACATGGCAGAAGTCACAAAAAACCGGGAATGCACCCGGATCAACACCACAAGTGCATGAAAGCTGCAAGGGATGTGGCAAGCCTGTCCCCCGCTGGCGGGGGATTAAGGGGGTGGAATTGTCTGCGGAGCGTGGGAAAGAGGTTTAAATTTGTTTTCATAATAAAGGGGTAGTTGAATCGAGGGAGAAATCCGGTCCACCCCCTGCACCCCCGCCGGGGGATATAGTTTGAACAGGAGCATTCCCGATTTTTGGTTAACTAATTGTACATTGTAACACAAGCATCCTGCTTGTGGTATTTTACCCTCAAGCTGGAAGCTTGAGTTACTATTCTTCCCCCCCCTGCTAATGACATTTTTACAAAAAATCGGGAATGCTCCCGTCGACAGTCTACTGTCGGCAAATTGCAAATTGCCGATTGAGGACTGAGGACTGAGGACTGTTTTCGTGCTTGTTTGGTTCTGGCGTTGTCAGCTTAGGCATTTACTATTTCACGTACTTCTTTGATCAAAATTGGTAAATGGTTCTTAACAGCCTTCCAAACAATCATTTCATCTACTATGTCATAACCATGTATTAATATGTTTCTGAAACCAATAATACGGTAATGTTCAGAAATTCTTTCGATAAACTCCGCATCAATTTTCCGGATTCTATTAAGGGCTTCCCCAATAATCTCAAAATCTCTCTCAACCGCTCTTTGTGTAACGGGACTGTTTTTATATGCCTTGAAATCCATTTCATGGGTAAATCTCTGTATCTCTTCTGCTGCATGGAGGACGTCGATGAGATTTTTAAGTATTTCATCGTTCATATATGGCAATCCTTGTCTTGTCAACTGATTTCCTGAAAATAGGATTTCTAAATGGTTTGTCTACAACAAGATCTACTTTCCGTTTAAATATTTTTTCCAGTTGTTCTTTTAATTCAAAGTATTTATCAAAAAGATCAATGTTTTCATCCGAATCAAAAAGCACCAAAACGTCTACGTCGCTGCCTGGTGCAAAGTTTTGAGTCAAAACAGAGCCGAAAAGATCCAGTCGTTTTATGGGCAATACCCGACAAATGCTTTCAATTTTAGGTTTTAGTTGTAGAAGATTAATCATAATTATTATCCAATGTTTCTTAACGCCTAAGTTGGTATAGCCAGAACCAAACAAGCGCGAAAACAGTCCTCAGTCCTCAATCTGCAATTTGCCGATTGCCGACGGCAGAAGGGACTGTTAAATATTTTGCCAAAAAATGCGAAAAAATTACCGATAAGGTACTAACGCCTTTCATCCAGTAGGGGCAGTTACGTTGGATTGGTCAGCGAAATCCAACAATGGCTTTTCACCGTACCTTATTGTCGAACATTTCCAAGGCCTCTTTTATCCTGGCGGCTGCTTGCTTAACACTAAGACCCGATATATCAATCTGCAAATGAGCACGTTCGTAACTCTTGCGGAAAAATGTGATGTACTTTTTGATCTCTTTCTGGTACAGGCGTTTCTCTTCAGTGGTTACGTGTTTCTCCATCGGTTTCGAGTCTATGTCGTAGAACCTGATTCTCTCCAGGATATTCTCCGGCGTGTCGTGTAGTACAATGATAAGCCATCGGACTTCTTAACAGCCCGCAGATACCCTCCCATCAGTCCACTCGGTGGCAGGGCGATTACGCTGTTGCGGCTGTCCGGACGATTCAGCAGATGAATCAGTGCCTTTGCAGCCTCATTTCGAAAGGAGTGGACAGTAAGGAATCTTGCCTGTAGTCGCTCGATACTTATCTCAAAGAAGGTCTCGATTTCATCATCTACATCAAAAAACTTTACACACAGAAGATCTGCCAACGCCCTGCCGGTCGTCGTCTTGCCTACACAACCCACGCCTGTTAAAAAAACTCGCACTGGTATTTCCCCCCATTGTGGATTTTCCGTTGTACAAACGTCTGAGATCAAGAAATAAAAAATACGAAATACGAAATACGAAATACGAAACAAATCCGAATTAACAAAGCATAAAATTCAAAACAAATCCAAAACATAGTAACACTTTAGTTTTTTGAAAAATTCCAATAATCGCAGTGTAGGAACGCAGCGGAATAGCGGTCAGGTGGAGCGCTTTGTAAGACCTGTCGATTGACGTGCTATTTTCATCAAACTACGCAGGGATTCATTGACCGAAGCGTCATCGGGAAATACTTCTGCCACATCAGGGCTTAGAAGAATAAGATTGGTCCCTTTTTTGTATTCATCGAAATATTTGCCCCTTATTCCCTTGCCCAAATCTTTCCGTTTGTACTCCTTACGCATTTCTTCAGGTTTAACCCTCTTCATATATTTTCCTTTCGTGTCTTGTTGCACTCCTTACGCTTATTATTCTTATTTTTCCATGCCGTTCCGTATGAACGACAACCAGCAATTGACTCTCTCTGGAATAGCCAAAAGTTAAGAATCTGTGCTCTCATATTGAATTGTCGGGATCGCTAAAAGTAATTGCCAATGGATCACCAAATACTGTTGCTGCCACATGAAAAGTTATGCCATGCTTTTTGAAGTTAGCATCTGATTTGCCGGGGTCCCAATCGAATTCCATGTGCTATTTTATCATTTATTTTTTGGTCTAAAATTTATTTTTCTCTTTGCTCTATTAATGTCGGCATTTTATGGTTTGCCATATTCGTTGTCAAACCAAAATCCATAGCATTGGCGCATCCATTCTTTTTTCCTATTCGAGCAAGCACAACCCTGACAGGGTTCAAAACCCTGTCAGGGTTTGATTCGAAGCCGGCACTTGTGAACGAGAGGAAAGTGGGCTTTCGGGCATTGTCTGGCATGTTATGATACAAACCTTGAAATTTCTAAACGTATATTCAGGGCGCGTTTCTTACCCGACGATATCATTTATGCAGGGATTGCAATATCAATCTCTTAATGAATCATTAATTGAGTGTAGCAGATTATCTAATTCGAATGGCTTGTTGATAACAAAATCCGCTTTTATCTTATTGCCCGGAAAGTCATCCGAAGCGTTCAGGAATCCTGTTATTATGCCGATCTTTGGTTTCTTAGCCATATCAGCTATTACATTCATAATATCCCACCCTGATATATCAGGCATGCCCAGGTCGCACAGCACGAGATCAAATTCATCCTTTTTTAGAAGATCCAACGCCCCGGCGCCATTATCGATAAAAACAACGTTATAGCCTTCTCCCGTAAGGAAGCTGCTCAATACTTTTCCAATAGTTGCTTCATCATCTACGATAAGGATGCCGTTTCTCAGTCCCCTTTTCTCTGGCGTCACTTTGCCAGGTTCATGATCACTCTTTGTAATACCCGGCGACTCCTTCGCTGCGGGAAAGCTTAGGATAAGGGTACTGCCTCTTTCCTTTTGACTTTGCGCCGCTATTTTGCCACCATGCCGTTTGACAGTCCCATAAACAATACTCATTCCCAATCCAGTGCCACGTTCCTTGGTGGTAAAAAAGGGGTCAAAGATTTTTGTCTGCGTTTCTTCGTCCATGCCAATGCCTGTATCTGAAATCTCCAAAACAACGCTTCCGTTTTCTTCCCTTGTAGAAAATGAAAGCGTTCCTCCCCCCGGCATGGCGTCAAAGGCATTCTTGATGATATTAATCAATACTTCCCGCAATTCCAAAGGATTGCCCATTATGCATGAAACGTGTTTAACACCATCCAAATTTATGGTATAGGCGATTCCTTCTCTCTCTGCACACTCCTTCCATCCCGGATGTGTAGAATCAATCGTGCTTTTTATCTCTTCACATAAGTCAATTGCTACAAACCAGTCACGATCTTCCTTTACTTTGGTAAATTTATTCATACGGCGAACAATTTCAGCGCCATCCTTGACAGAGCTGCGTATCAAACGCAACTCTTCCAGTAACTTCTCTCTGCCTTTATTTTCCCGCATCAACATCTGTATCTTTCCGTCTATGATTGCAAGGATATTGTTAAACCCGTGCGCGACGCCTGTTGTCATAATGCCCATTGATTCTAATTTCTTTGACTGCAGGAGTTCTTTTGTACGTACTTTTATTTGATACTCAAGCGTCTCATTTATTTCCTTCAGTTTTATCTGTGCCTCTATACGTGCTGAAATGTCGGTTATGATGATAAGATACTGGTTAATGTTATTTTTGGAATCCGGAATAGCACGGCTTTCAAGCTGCGCATGAAACGGTTGATCTCCTTTAAGCATCCTCAGTTCACAGGTTTCTTTGTTTCCCGTTTCAGACACCCTTTTACGATGCAGGTAAAAGAGATCGGCATCCTCTCTTACGATGTATTTAGACAGGGGTTTGTTTATCAGCGAATGCCGCTCCGCCCCCAACATAAAAGCACCTGCAAAGTTTACCTCATGGATGAAGCCTTTTTCATCAAGGGTAAAATATCCTACAGGGGCAAGGTCGTAAAGGTTTAAATACTTTTGCCTGGATTCTTCAAGCAGGGTTTGGGATTTGCGAAGTTCTTCCGCCTGCATTTCAAGCTCGATCTGATGAATCTGTAATTCATGGGCAAGTTTACGGACTTCCGCTTCCGAAAGGTTCTCGACTGGTATTGTATAGGGGTTGAGCTTTTCTAATGCTTTTCTGCGGAGTTCGGCGTCTGTTTTATTTTCGGGAGGCTTTTTTCCCATTTTTGCCATCCTTTATGAAATGTTGGTACGACAAAAAATAAAATGGTTATAAACCGGCAGAGTATTAACCCTGACAGGGTTAATACCTTCATTTTCAACGGTAGAGACAAGTTTGAAATCCTGTCTCTATGTTACTATTACCCCCCCTAATAATTGCTTTTTGCAATAAAGCGGGAATGCTCCCGTTGCTGTTCGTTCCTCATTTGAATATCTAAGCCAACTAAATTCATGTAGTGCGACGAGGTTCGTCGCACTACAAATGATAATTTACAGTATCAAAAGACTAAAGTGTTACTATAGTAACACTTTAGTCTTTTGAAAAATTCCCGGGATAGAAAAAATACCATGTAGCCCTGTTAGGGGCGGTCTGTTTGTAGCGCAATAAAATTCAATAAGGTAAATAGTGTCTGAACGAAAACGCTGTAAGCCTTGAAATACGTGGTAAAGGAGGTTGAAAGTATCTGCATGAAGGGTTGAAAGTATAGTGAGTAGATGTTAAACTTAGGGCGTAGAATAAGGGAAGCGAGG